>NC_012109.1 GCF_000020365.1 Desulforapulum autotrophicum HRM2
TTGCCAGATACTGACTCTTCTTAGTTACTCCAGTATCTGTTTTATTATTACATGTAATATTTTTCTCTCTTAAAACACATCATACATATAACCATACAATAGATCAGTAACATTAAAGATGTTGACATTGTTGTTATTTTAGACTATCGGTCAATATATCAGACATTTTAAAGGAGGCCTATGAACAAAAAAGAGTGCTTCATCGGATCAATTTCAAACTACAAGGGTGGTACTGGAAAAACAATTACAGCTGTCAACCTAAGCGCTGGATTGGCCATTCAAAAGAAAAAAGTTCTTATTATTGATATTGACCCCCAAAGCGATACGACCAGGGCGCTTATGCAAGATCCTATGAAAATTAACAACTGCATATATCAATTATTAGACCCTGGTGAAAAGCAACCTATTGATCTCAAAGACTGTATATATTCGACAATACATGAAAACCTCGACATCCTGCCAAATATAACAGAGACTTCGGGATTAGAAATCCCCTTAGCAATAAATTTCCCCGAAAGTAATTGGAACCTTCGAAATAAAATTTATGACTATGTGAAAGACAAATACGATTATGCACTCATTGATTGTCCACCTACCCTTTCTATTTTTGTATCCAATGCTCTGTATGCCTCAGATTTTGTCATGATTCCGGTTGATGCTGGCAGTGGCAATTCACTTGAAGGAGTAAAAGGGGTCCTTGAATTGATGCAGAGTGTACGAGACAACGGCAACCCTAACCTAAGGTTTATCAAGATTTTGATAAATAAAATAGATCGACGCAAATCCGCACACAAGGCTAATATTCAAGAAGCACAAAACCGTTTTGGTGAAGAAAACATTTTTGAAACAACGATCCCCACAAGCTCCGTTTTTGAAACAATTGAAACCATGAGAAAAACATCCGTGTTTTCATATTCACCAACATCAAAAGGAGCACAAGGTTTTAGAACATTTACAAAAGAATTTCTTTCTTTCTTCGAGCCTGAAAGATCAGGAGAATAAGATGGGAAAACCTAAAAGTCTGGCAGACAGGATCGCTGAAACAAAGTCTCAAAATATCTCACAAAATGAAAAAGAGAAAGAGCAAGCTATCCTTAAAGCACTCAACAAACCGAGCAACAGAGCAACAGAGCAGGTGAGCAACAGAACAACAGAGCAAGTGAACAACAGAACAAGTGAGCAAGCAAGTGGCCACTTGTTCGAACAAGAGAGCAACAGAACAAGTGAACAAGTGAACAACAGAGCAAGTGGACAAGAGAGCAACAGAGCAAGTGAACAAGAGGACAACAGGACAACAGGGCAAGTGAGCAACAGAGCAAGTGAGCAAGTGGACGGTTTTTGTATCGATTTAAAACCGACTAATTTAAGACTTAATCAGTATCAAATTCTGTTTGAAATTTACTTCAATCGTCCATTCAAAGTCTCCGGCCCGGAAAGAATAGGCTTACGTTGGAAACCGCCGATAGCCTATGGTACCGTGCGTAACGCTCTTTTAAGCCTCGAAAAAAAAGGATATATTTCCAGACCAAACAGCATTAATGACGGGGTAAAAAAGGGCACTACTTGTCAAGTTTCAGAATCAAAGTGCAAGCCTTTGTTCGGTAGCTCCTCTGTGATAAATAGTGAGCAAGTGAGCAAGTGGACAACAGAGCAAGTAAACAACAGAGCAAGCGAGCAAGTGAACAACAGGACAACAGGACAACAGAGCAACAGGACAACAGAGCAAGCAAGTGCCTCTTATATGACAGACAGACAGATATATAATAATAAAAATCTATCTGTCTTTTTTAAAAATTCTGATTATTGGAATTCTCAAGGATTAACTCTAAAAAAAATAACAAGCTGGTGTGATGAACATGAAATATGCACACCTGATTTTTTGTTACAGCAACTTCAGATAGGCGAACATCATCCAAAAATTAAAGCAGCCAGTTCTCCTATTTCATATTTTTTTAAAAGCGTTTTGAGTGGTGGTCTTGAGCGACCCAATGGATTTGAATTCCCTGAAGAAAAAGCGACAAGATTAAAGGCTGAGGAAGTAGCTAAACAACAAGAAATTATTGCATCAATGGAAAATACTCGACAAAAAGAAAGGGAGCTTGCCGACCAGGAATCATTTTTGATGTTTATGAATGACAATGAGGCTGTTAAGGCTGCATTAGATGAAATTACAAAAGAATATATGACACCAACAATGAAAGCATCTGTGAATGTTTTTTTAAAAAAACAAACAATAGATACACGGCTTGAGAATCGATTGAGATTATATTTTCAAAAAGAAGAAAAAAAATAGGTGGACTTTAATCGTCGTATTTTGGTCTTTTTGGCTTATAGCGGTTTTTTTGATAGTCCTCTATGCATCATGGTTTGTATCGAGCTTTAAGGGGTGTAGGATGGCGCTTAAAAACTCGTTCTCAGTTCTTTTTGTTTTGCTAATGTTTGCAATGTAGGATTTGTTGCTTCCAAACCTTTCCATCAAAGAGGGTACTGTCATGCAAACTGAAGGGCTTTGGGGCCATCCTTGTGATCCCCACCGGCTATGATATCCCAGCCCCACACTCCTAAACAAATTGTTTTACCTTTATTCTTAACGAAGCCTTGAACAGTCCCACCAGCTGTATTCTGTAATTCCTTAAGTTTGGACACTATTTTCGAATCAAGTTTAAATTCTAACTTTTCTTTTGTCATATTGTCTCTTTTTTTAACAGTTAACTATTAAAGCTATGATTTCAGTGAGTTAACTAATATATGAGTTAACTTATAGTTAACAATAATTCTTTCGTGCTGTTTGTTCCTTTGGGTAGTGGCAAATCAATATTTTTGAATATTATAGGGCCATGGATTACCTGCGAGAATGAGAGAAGGGCAATATCTGTTTTCGCTTATCGGTTCGGAGCGAACCTAAAAAATTTAAATGAGTATGGTTCAGGTGTAAGGCTTTTGCAACCTTGTTCAGGCTATGTCCCCCGATATGAAAAACATCTGCGGCTGCCTGCCATAATGAATCCGGGATACGTTCCCTGCCGGTTTTTGTTTTACGCCAGTGTTTAAATTGCTTCTGAACTTTCTTTAATGCTGAAACGGCTGCGGGTGATGGTGCTGATTTCATCGGTTCCTCCTATATGATCATGTTTGGAACCGATAATATCATTCTGAAAAAGTTAAATCACGCAGGCCAGCCGGAAGGACACAAATGATAAAAGCAGATTTTTCACAAATTAAATCAATTTCTGATGAACATAATGTCCCTTTTATTCTAGGTGAATTTGGTGCACCGATGCACACTACTGATGCTTTTTTATATTTTCAAACTATTGTGGAAGAGATTGAAAGTTTGGGGTTCGGTTGGGTACTGCATCATTATCGGGATATTTTAGCTAATGGGTCAGATTGTGGAGAAAATAATAATGTCCCATGTGGTGACTCTCGAGTATTAGGGCCCATTAAAAAATTAACTGTGCAAAAATCTCTGACGGAGACGCCCCAGTGGGGTAATATGCACAATATATAGATGATTAATTTTTTCACAGACCCTTAGGGCTTTATTCAGGCACAGCTATAAGTGTTTCAGATATGATGAACAGTAATTTATTGGGAACGGACATTATGTCGGATGCCTACTACCATAATGAAGAGTTTATTAATCAAGTGACAAAATTGATTGGTTCTGGCGATAATACGCCAGATATTGCGGTGCTCTCGCCAGATACTTTATCCACAACCATTTCAGCCGGAAGCAATGCTGTGGTCTACGGTACGTTAGAGATCAACCATGTCATCGTAGAGAGCGGTGCTACAGTGAAATTGATTAATTTTATTGGGAATAACGAGATCGATATTGAATCCAGCTCAACGCTGTTTAAGGTATCCCGCTCCGGTGCGACTGTGACTTTTGAAGGAACGGACGGCACTCTTGTGAAAGTTCCAGCCACCAGTGATGCTCAATCCATCTTGTTTTCTGATGACACATGGAAACTGAAGATTGAATCTGGAAAAGTTTTACTGGGAGAGCAGGTAATCGAGTTGAGTCAGGCAGCTATGACAGGAAATTGATAACTTACCATCATAGGATAAAGGGGCTTGATCATAAGACCGACCATATTGTTCCGACTATTTTGAAATAAAACAATAAGCACTATGATTACAGGCCTTTGAAGGTGATTTTAAATAAGCTTCTGTATAGGTGGCCCATCTTATGATCAAGCCTGGATAAAGTAATAACAGGTCGTTCGAGGGGACGCTGTGAACGGGAAGCGTTGACGCGGAGGCTGTTGACGACGTCCCTCAACTCAACCTTAGGGTCTGTCAAAAAACAAACTATGCAGAAATCTCTGACGGAGACACCCCATTGGGGCACAAATACTATATGGGGGCGTTTCCGGGAAAACCTACCTTAGGAGAGGTTGTATTAAAAGATAACGTATTGTAAAAAAACAGATTTTTTTTTATTGTTTCCCACCCGAAAGGTGGTTTTCGCAGAAAACCCGCCATATATAGATGGTTAATTTATCAACAGACCCTTAGTCAGAAACCCAAAACCATAGATAGCGGTACAAGGACAAAAACGACAAGCAAATTAAGCGTTGAAGGACAAAAGAATACATAGCTTAGCATTTGTCACAATTTTTTTGTCCAGCTCTCAAGTTTCACAACTTTTTCTTGATCTACATTAACGGCATTCCTTGCTTATTCTTGTATTGCTATACTGTTCGCAGAAGAAAGCCCAAAATAATCAACAACAACCAACTTAAAATAGATCAACCACATTGACTAACGAATAATTGATACTCCAAGAATTTATTTCCTACCCCTGTCCAGCCTTGTTATTTACAAACCCTTGGGAAAACTATTAAAGATGCTCTAAATATTTTTGACTGCAGGCAAAGTGCAGGCAAACTGCAGGCAAACTTTTTAAACGACTGATTTTACAATGTAAATTGTTTTTTTTACAAAGATTATAAAAATAGCAGAACAAAATTCATTGGATCGCCTAAACAAATCTAAATTTCAGGACTGCCGACAATCTGATTCTTCCCCTAATGTTTTGACTTGGGAAAAACATCCCGGATAGACCACATTAGTCAGAAACCCAAAACCATAGATAGAGGTACAAGGACAAAAACGACAAGCAAATTAAGCGTTGAAGGACAAAAGAATATATAGGCTTAGCATTTGTCACAATATCACCAGGAACTACCTTTTTGCTTGCATCAGACATGGTAAAATACCCCTCAAACAAGGGAATGATCGTCAACTTGCTCTTGTTCCCCCAAAAACATAGGCTTAATTATAGATCGATACGCAATAGCATTTATCTTGGGAGGATAGAGTGCTGCAGATTAGCTGCGTCCTTTGTAAAACCACTTTCTGATCGGCTAAAACTCTTCTTTAGGATGGCTAAAACACTGATTGTTGCACCATAAACCTCTTGATTAACAAATAATAAAAGGGAAACATGGGTTTTAGTATTACCGGACCAGAAGCTATATCATTGAGTAAACCCCATATAGGGTAGGCGACCCAAAAATAAAAATAGTACGGCAAAAACCTGGATTGGCTACATTCGGTAGGGTTCCAAAGCCATAAATAGCGCTTCAACAGATAAAACGGCAAGCAAACCATGGGTTGAAGGACAAAAGCATACACAACCCTCCCCTAATTTGAAAAACCGTTGATAAAGCAGTAAAGGCCCTTTTGTCAGGCTTATTGGAAAGCTTGAGATTCAATATATATGGTCGCATAACATAGAATAATAGGAGGATCGGTGGAACAGGCAGCCAAATACATATAGATCGGCATAATTACAAGGCAGCCCGGACATTCAATAGATCATCAAAAGATTTGTTTGTTGTACCTGGATTAAATTAAATATTTCAGAGACTTACTGGTTTATCACAAATACTAACCCACTCACAATACCCAAACATATATAGGCAAGCATCCCTTTTAGTCGATAAGCCAAAACATCGTCTATCATTAACTGGTTTAGATCTAACTTGCTGATAATCAAAAGAATATTTAGGATTACTGCTGCTATATTGGTTGACAAAATATTAAAATAGAATTCCAAAACCAATAGAATTACAAGAATTTAGATCGACAAACTTAGATTAACTACAATTAGATCACCCTAAAAAGATACAATGGAGACTCAATAAAAGGTGGGCCAGACATAATATAGAGGCCAAAATTTAAAGCAAAGACATTCAGTAAAAAACATTAATATTCTCCCAAAAAAGAATTAATTATCCATTTTTAGAGAAACAAAAGATAAATAGAAAGCCAACGGAAGTGTTCATTTTTGAGTCATGTAGTCAACTGTTACTGTTGTACTTAAATTAAAGTCTCTCCCTATGTTACTATTGTGATTTTAAAAATTATAGTAACACTATATTTGTCGAAATAATATTCCTTAAAGCCCGCTTCAATACAGCTCAATGGAGCTGCAGGAACGATTTATGAGATTTATCACCATTTTCATTTTGTTTTTAAGACTCTGTTGGGAATAAATATTCAGATACGAGATCTGAATCTTCTTTTTTTGTCAAATGCGTTTTTATCATTCTCTGTATTTCTACATCATCAAAAATATTATTTTTAATTTCAGCATCAAGCATAATTCCTAGTAAAATATGTATTTTTGTTCTTTTTTTTCTTTCTCTTTCTTTATTCAATGCTTTTTGTTTCTGCAGTTTAGCAGTTATCTGTTTTTGTTTTGCTATTAGTTTATCACGTTGCTTGATTAGTTCTTGTTCTTTTTTTGTACTCATAAACTGATCTCCATTATTATTGGTATTCATCTACAGAAGTATATGGATATGGCAGGTAGTTGTCAAGAGAGCGTGGATGTGATACCCTTGACCCAAAGAGCAAGGGCGCACTTAGGAAATTTGTCCTTTGGAAAATTTCAATCACGTCCTGCGGAGCCAAAAACCCCCCGGCCCAAAAGCCGACCCCCTTGGAAAGGGGGAAAGGAAAAAGCAAAAGATGGCCATATATCATATGTCAGTCAAGCCAGTACAAAGATCAAAGGGCAGATCTGCAACCGCCGCATCCGCTTACCGATCTGCCGAAAAAGTCAAAGACCTTCGAACCGGAGAAGATTTCGACTACACCAGAAAGGGTGGTGTCGAACATAAAGAGATCATCGGCTCAACATTGAGCCGAGAGGAATTGTGGAATCTTGCAGAATCCACAGAGACCAGAAAAAATGCAACGACAGCCAGAGAGTATGAAGTTGCATTGCCGAAAGAACTGGATCTTGAACAATGTATAAACCTCTGCCGTGAATTTGCCGAAAAACTTAATGCAAAACATGGATGTGCAGTTGATATCTGCATCCATGCTGGCCATACCGATAAAGATACGGGCGAAAGCAACGACAACCGTCACGCACACCTTTTAACAACGACTCGCCCCATGATCCAGGCGGGAACCGCCCTGGGGCCTGATAAGTGTGAAAGAGAATGGAGCGACAAGAACCGTAAAGAAGCTGGCCTCTGCTATCGAAACGTTGAATTAAAACAAGAAAGAGAGGAATGGGGAACCCTTGCAAACAAAGCCCTTGCCCTGGCCGGTGAGGAGGCCCGGATCGATCACCGGAGTCTTAAAGACCAAGGGATCGACCGAGAACCACAAATACACGTAGGCCCCACGGCATCTGCAATGCACAAAAAAGGCAAAGCGGCAGAAAGGGCCTTGCTCAACGAATACATCAAAGCAAATAATGCAGAGCTTGATCGCTTAGAACAATTAGTTTCGACACACATAGAGAACATTGACGATATCAATCTTGAAATTGATGACTTGATTTTAGAGGAATATGCCCTCATATACGGTGGTGATCAATATGACGAACCAGCGGAACCAGAAATAACAACGGCCTTGAACCACCCTTCCTTAGTCCAAGAGAATCAGAATTTAACCCCGAAGGCCCAGGAAGCGGAATCTTTTGATCCCTGGGAACATGAAAATATGCAGGAACCCGAACCGAAGACCCAGGAACCAGAGGTAACAACTATCTTGAACCACAAACCTTCAGCCCCAGTGCCCCAGGAGTCTGGCCCGAAGGCCAAAAAGATAGAGGTAAAGACCCCCAGGCCCAAAAAATCTAATAAAAAAGAAATTCGGGCGAGATATGAAGCTGCACAAGCAAAACACCAAGAGATAATAGACTCTTTGAGAGAGTATAAAGAAAATTTAGAGGGGAATTTAGAAGAAAAAAATTTCGCTGAATCAGCTTTAAACCAATTAAACAAAGAACATAAAGAAAAAAACTTTTTTGTGAAGCTTTTTACAGATAAAAAAACAAAAACATATATGTTCGCACTATCTACAATTGAACAGTTAAAAAATTCTATAGATTTTTTAAAAAATAAAATCAAAACAGCGAACATAAATCTTAAAATAGCTGAAAAAAATCTCAAAAGACTTGAATCTATGCCCATTGTTGATGAAATTAAAGCAGATATAGAAAGGGAACAAAAAGCATTGGCTTCCACGATCCAGGAGCAGAAAACCGACATCCCCAGGGCAACAACCGCCTTGAATCATAAAACGCCAGATCAAGAGGACCAGGGATCTGGCCCGAAGGCCCAGGAACCAGAATCGGAAGAGGAATCAGGAATGAGAATGTAATGTGTTTTAACCCTGAACCTTGACGTTACATACTCATAACATTGTCATCGTCATTAATTTGTTGCCACGTTTTTCGAGTAAAATTACCTTTTCTTTGTGATTCAATACATTTTTTGATACACAGGTCGAGTTTGTTGGTGTCCTGCCGACAACACCGGATACATCTCCTAATGTTTGCCCAACATCTTTGTGTTAATCCAATATGGCCGTTCGGCGGTAAAGTATGTTTTTGCATGTCTACCTTTTTTTATTTTTTTGTTCTTCTTTTAAAATTATTTGTCTGCCTACAGATCCCCTCCCCCACCCTTTTATATAAAAAAAATATCACACCAAAAGCTGATATTTTTCTATGAAAAAGGGTGGGGGAGGGTTTGTCAAACAAAGTATAATCAAAGGGGCCGTTGGAAAAGTATTATGCTTTCCCAAAAAATCCATTACAAGTTTAATCGAATCCAGGAAGAGATAGAGTTTGATCATCTATTTTATTTTTTTCTGATTTATCTGTTGCCTCTCTCAATTTATTTTCTGCAAAGTTTTTTTGAGATTCTACAAGTTGTTTTTTTATGTTTTTTAATTCACCAGATAGCAAACCTTTTTCTTCTGCTGCAGACTTCTCTATTTTATTAATTTGAGAGGCATATTCTTTTTCTATTTGATTGACTTGAGAAGAACACTCCAGTCTCACAGTATTAATATCTTGCTGTGCAGTGGATAATTTTGTACGAAGACCTGTTACTTCTCCCCGATATTCTTCCACCATCTTTTTAAGGTCCTCGATACTGCCCTGGTCGTATTTGGTTTGCTGATCTGCAAGGGCAAGGGCAGAATTTTTCTGAGTTAATTCTTTTTCCAACCCGACAACCGTTTTAGACAACTCACGGGCCTGTTTTGCCTCGATATCTAATTCAGTTATCCGAGTATTCAAACCTGATTCCTTTTCTTTCCAAGAGGACTCTTTTTCTGCCCAGGCTGACTTTAAGGTCTCCAGGCTTTCAGCTTTTTCTTCAAGTCCGATCACCTGTTTTTTAAGGTTCTCTTTCTCTTCCTGGATAGTTTTTAATTGCTCGACATTCTCTTTAATTTGGTTCTCAAGCTCCACAACCTTCTTCTGGGCTTCAACCACAGCCTCTTTGGATTTTTCTTCTACAGCTATTTTATCATTGGATGCAAGCTCAAGGAAAGCACACACGACTCGTTCCACTTGGGACAAGGACTGACGGACTTTAATCTGTTCCTTATATATAGGGGATGAGGTATCTGTGTCGACCTGGGCCTGGGTATAAGTGGCAATGAGAGTTTCAATAAAATCTTGTCCTGTTCCACCGGCCGCAGCTTGAAGCTCTTTGAATTTTTCTGCAAGGTCTACATCTACTTTTTGTGACATTGTTGTTTTTTCCATTTTGTTTTTCCTTATTTGTTTTTATTGGTAGACCTTATAACCTTTATTTATAGGTGGTCTACTTAGTAGACTTGTTTACTTAAAGTAAACCTTTCACTTATGATTGTCAATCTATATTCTGGTCTTTTGCTGGGCGAGTGCAGGGTTTTCTAATTGTCTGTGCCATAAACAGTTCAAAGATACGGCCCCTTATATATAAGGTAAGGTACAAACATGAAGTTTTACGCTTAATACAAAAAGGACTTTCAATAGCACCGGAGGATATATATGATCATCTATCACGATTTTAAAGCGCCTGTTCAGCCACCAAAAAAAAATATACAAAAAGAGATCGAGATTGTATTGAAAAAGGAGACCGACAATATTGCACAGATAGATCAGATAATGGGGGGAATACCATTTGAGGACGCCGTTGCAATGGGATTAATTGAAGAATAAGGGTCACACATAAGAAATATGAAGATTCTCTACACGTCTGACTTACATGGAAAATCCTGGAAGTACGATCAGTTGCAAATTGAGGCTCAAAAACATTGTGCAGCCATGGTTATCAATGGTGGAGATATGTTGCCGGCCGGGAAAAGTCTGTTTGACCAGGACAAATTCATTGTTGGCTATCTGCAGGATCACTTTAAGAGCTTCGACAAGATTGGCGTGCCTTATCTTTGCTTTCCGGGTAATGACGACTTGATAGCCTTTGATCCACTATTTAACGAGGTTTGCCAAAAGTATGAGTTGGTCCATAATATTGCTCAACAAAAAACTTCAATCAATAACTTTGAATTTATTGGCATCAACTGGGTTCCAGATTATCCCTTTCGATTGAAAGACCGATGCCGAGTGGATAATCAAAAATTTGTTTTTGAAAGACAATTCGGGTCTGCCATGCTATCAACCTTGTCTGGCTGGAAAAAGATAGAGCACTGGCAAACTTATGCTCAAAGTTTACCAACCATTGAAGAAGAACTAAAAAATCTTCCTTTACCGGACTCCATGGAGAAGGCCATCTATGTTATCCATGCTCCACCTGCTTTTGCAGGTCTGGATGTTTGCACCCATGGGAAACAAGTAGGCTCCAAAGCTGTTTATTATTTTTTAGAACAATATCAACCATTGATGAGCCTCCACCTATGGCGCTCAGTTAAATTGATACAATTCTGCTCAGATAAATTGATACGTTGGTTAACAGAGCAGGCCAATACCCCGCCTAAAAAAATAAAATTAGAACCCCGCAGCTATCCCGCAGGCCCCTGCCTTACTTGATTAACGGGTGCTCAGTTAGCGAAGCTCAATTAAAGCTATTTTGTCAGTTAGAGATTTGATGCAGTCTTCCAGTACCGAGACTCTCTCATGAAGATTCTCAATTGTCTGACGCTCATTGTTTCGAAGCTGTGGGGATGTGATTGGGGCAGATGTTGCTAGTGATTTGAAGATGTCACCAAGGACCACCGGTTTGCTTTGTTTGACAGTATCCCTTGAACGGTTTGGCGTCGGTGGAGGGGAGTGTGCCTCCCTTGATGGGACCGGGATTGTCATTTTTAATGCTTCCAGGTAAGCAACGCTATCAATAAAGCTCAGCTCTTTGACAGTCATCACAAGGTCAATTGTGTTATAGTTTTTTTGACAATTAAAACAGCGTGCCAGATTTGTCTTTGGGTTAATACCGGTGTTGAACCCGTTGCAAACAGGGCATTGGAACCTATAACACCCTTCCTGGGTTTTTGAAGGTATGGCCATGGTTTCAATCAGCCTGTCTATAAGGATGTGGTTACGAAGGGTAAATAGATGTTCACGGGTATAACGGGAACCGGCCATGGCAGTTCCTACCCTTGTCCGGTATTCAGCTTTGCTCGCAAGCTTACACAGTCCTTCATGTTGATTACATGGCTGTTTTCTGTCAAACGGTCAATAAGCGCAGCCGTCAGTTGGTTGTTTTGCAAGAAGGTGGTCCATTGAGCAAACCCGAGATTTGAGGTGATTAACGTGGTCTTTCTTTTATGTCGCCGTTGCATCAGTGTAAAAAATAAACCTACCTGGATCGGCTCTATCTCCACGTAGCCCAACTCATCGATCAGAAGAGTGTCGTATCCCTCGAACATCTTGATGATTTTTGCTTCAGTATGATCTGCAACCGATTGATACAGCAGTTCAACAAGTTCAGGGAAGGTTATAAAACGGCCCTTGTATCCCTTATTGATGTCCTGCATCAAAAAGGATGTGGCAAGTCCAGTCTTTCCGGTGCCCGTGGAGCCTATCCAGATTATGTTCTGTCGTTGTTCCATGTAGTCCGAGTCATAAATGTTAATGACTTTTTTCCTGGATAGATTGGGTTGCCGGTCAAACGGGAAGGTCTCCATGACATACCTTTCCGGTATGCATGCTTTGCTGATCCGAAGTTTTCTGGAGTTCTCTTTCTTGATGGTATATTCATTTTGGATGATCTCTTTCAAGAGTCTTGTGTGCGAGTAGTTATCCTGACCCGCAGTCGTCAGATAGCTGTTCCAATTTGCCAATAATCCTGGTAGCCGGATATACTTGAGCATAGCTTCCAATTCTTTATCCATGGGTATCCTCCAGATCGTCATAAGTGGTCAGGTCTACTTCATCGGCGAACTGCCCCTCAAGAAAGCTTTTACGGTTTATGTACGTCATATCCACATCAGGGCTTTGGATTTTGCAATTTCCCTGTTGCATCTTGAGAACGGCAATTCGTTTAATGGTTTCAATATCGGTGATGCGATAGGTTAAGGCTCTCGCAATTGCTGCGATAAACAATGAGGGCGTCA
Organism: Desulforapulum autotrophicum HRM2; assembly: GCF_000020365.1. Taxonomy (NCBI): domain Bacteria; kingdom Pseudomonadati; phylum Thermodesulfobacteriota; class Desulfobacteria; order Desulfobacterales; family Desulfobacteraceae; genus Desulforapulum; species Desulforapulum autotrophicum. The sequence continues at coordinate 12,823 of NC_012109.1, forward strand.
GTTTTTGGTTCAGGCTGTACATTTGCCGGATGAACCCATGACGTTTTTTACCACTCATCGGTATTACAAATTCATCTATGTACTTACTCACTTCAGAGGAGAGCTCTCTCAAAAGTTTTTCCTGGTTTATTGTTGGTTTTTTTCGGTTGCGAGGCTGACGTATGGGCGGTGGTTGCCCGTCTGGTCCTATCTTTTTATTCTTCGTACCTTCTGGTGGAAGTTGATACTCCCCAAGACACTGCCTGTTGAGATAGATTTTAAGATGGTCGCTGTATTCCAGGGCAATCACGTCATGACGACCGGTTCCCGGTACCCAATAATAATTGCCGTCAACGGGTATATACCCGTATTGATCGGTGACTCTCTGATGTTCACGGTAAGGCTGTGTAATGAATGCGGGCATTTTCGTCAGGAATGTCTGTTCATGGGCAAACAGCTTCTCGGGGATCAGTCTGGTTTTAGCCATAGGCCGGTTCGGCATCCGCACCGTCGCCCAGGCTAACCCTTGTTGATTGAGGTCTTCGAACGTCTTAAAGGTTCGGCCGGGAATGAAGTTTGTCTCCGTTGTATAAAAGCTCCTTTCATTGCCGGCTTTTCTGTTGGGATGATTTTTCTCGTGACAGACAAATTCAAATCCGTACTGGGCTGCAAATCGTTCCATTTCAGGAACAATCACAGCATTCCTGCCGAGCCCCCGCAGACGGGCCAGGTTGGTATTGTCAATGATGCATTCCCGGGCAGCATATCCCCAGAACATTAGTGCCTCATGTAAAAAGCATTTCATGGTAAATCGATCAAAATGACGGTAGAACTTCAGATAACGAACCTTGGAGTAGCGCCAGTAAATGATGCTGGCAACAACCCTGATTCGAACATCACCTATCGGCAGGACGTAGGTGGTGGTGTCATGCTGCATCTCCTGCCCTGGCTGATCAGGAACCTGGCTACAACGTTTATTCTTCTTGCTGTTACCAAGGTCAAGCTCACGGATCATCCGGGTTAATGTTGAATAACCAACATCAAGCTTATGCTCTTCCGTAAGAATTTCATGGATCCGCTGGTTCCAGCCGTTACACTCCTGGTAAACTTTTTTCAGAAGAGCCTCGTCAATCGTGATTTTATCTTTGCGGAGCGGTTCCGGTATCAAACCTTGCTGTTGGATAATGGATATTACCGTGTTGACAGAGATGCCCATATTGCGGGCTATTGTCCGCAGGCTCATTCCCTCTTTATGTAGATAATAGATTGCCTGGCGTTTGTCTTGATCGATCATAAAGTGCCCTCATGGATTGTTCAAATGGTGTTATATGATCTAATAATTCTTTGGTAAGAAGATTAGCCTGGGCCAGGAATGCACCACTTGTAAGGCGATTGTCATAACTTTTGACACAAATGCGCTGCATTTTCCTGAGCGCTTGCTCAAGATCTGTGAGCATCCGCTGTTCATCGCCTATACACCCAGTCTCAGGTTTGGTTGTTTCCTTCAACTGCTTCAGGCACCATGGGATATTACCCACTTCTATCTGTTTGCGCAGTTCGTCCGATCCCTTAAAGTACCCATGGGCAAGCGTTCTGATCTCACGGATACTCAAATGCATACCGGATACAACAGTCACAAATGTATTCACCTCTTTTTTTGTCACTGCGTTTATACGTATAAACGGACGCAGAATATACAGGTAGGCATAGGCAGGGAATCGACCATTAAAAATAGCGGCTTTAACGCACTCGCTCATGTCGACCATGATGCCGCTACGTACACTCACCCAGGCCTTACTTTTTTCAAGTAGGAGGGCAATATCGGCAGTACCCATGGCATGAACACCCTGAAGTTCATCGATCAACCGGGCCTGTTCAAGAATCGTAAGGGATTTGGTCGTGGAACGGCGCAGTAATTCAAGGATGCCAACAGCTTCATCCTGTCCAAGACTATACCAGGGAACAATACCAATGTTGAGTTTCTTGGCACATCGTACCCGTTTGAAGCCATTGAGAAGAATCTTGGGACCGTCCACCGGCGCAACACCTTCCAAGGGTTCCCGGATACCATGGTTCAAGACAGAGTTAATAAGAGCCTGCTCCTCTACCTTTGAACGAAGGCGATACGATTCGTAACGAAGATCTATTTCCGACAATTCAATCTGTTCAATCATGGTGGCTCTCCTGGTCATGGTCATGAAAAAGGATGAATAACCATATCAAATCCTTTTTGCCCATGTCCATCGTGCCATCTTTGCAATCACGGACCAAAGTTCGTGTAACCTGGTGATATTGTTTTAATCTCTACGATTATCGCATCCATCTTTGCAATCAATTCTGGTTCCAGAGGAACCAGCCTGTATTTGCCTGATATCACAGCATTTTGCTTTGATAACGCATCCATCTTTGCAATCGGTTCATGAGGTGGGGATTCTTGGGCTTTTTTACCCCGCCTGGCATTGCGGTAGCGTTGCTTTTCACGGTTCGCATCTGTATACCGCTTGTTTTTCTGACGGTACTGCTTCCAGTAATCGGGGTTATTGTCGGACCAGTCCTGTTGAGATGATTTTTGATCCTCATGATACGTCTGATCAGATTCCATTTTTTCTTTTTGCCACATCCTCTTCCTGGCAAGCTGACATTTCTCTCTTTTGCAGTAATCATGTTTTTTTACTTTGTTGCATACTATGAAAAGGCGGCCACAGTGACGGCAACGTCGCTTTTTAATATTCATCTGCACCTCCGTTTAAGCATGATGCAGTATAAAGGACGTAGCTCTATCTGTGATTAAAAATTATTTTGTACAATGGGTTGGGGAAGATAGGGGAAGGGTTAAGATATAAAATATTGTAACGTCCTAATTCGCGGAATTGACCTTCTTCATTTTATTCAAAAAAAGGCGGGGTAAGCGGGGTGTTAAATGTGGTTAGTTTTAAGGCGGGATAAAGCTGCGGGATAGCCTCCTTTAAATCGTTGATCAAATCGTTAGATTATTTTGTCAGTAGAGGCGTTATATCTATTGCAGGGTATAGCAGGAAGGTAAAGGGAGGTGTATCAATTTATATGAGCATGGGTGTATCAATTTAGCTGAGCGCCATAGGCCTCCACGGTCATATTCATGAATCTGTTGAGATGTCGGGTATCTGGAAAGCAACCATTGGGGAAACTATCTGTATTCAGCCAGGGCAACTAAATCCGTTCACCTATGTGGTGATAGACACAGAGACTATGGATATTAAAAAATATGACGTCAATGCAACCTACTGAAACTATTATTTAATGATTTAATTACAAGGGTTAAATTTCAGATGCTGGAAAGCCTTGGCTGGCAAGGGTTTTAAATCGAATGCTTAGTTTTGACATAAACTAAGCATTCGATTGAAAAAAGTAGGGGTTTTAATATTGTGGAGCTCATGATCCAAACGTTGATCAGCAAATGGAAGCATTAAGTATTCTGTTTAAATTGTTGATCATCGGTTGTGTTATGAATAATGCAAGAATGGTTAACTTTCAGGAATGATTGAATTCGGTGTTTACATATTTAGCTTTTCGGTATGATGGTTTTCGTTCGACCACTATATGTTGTATCAGGAAATGTTAAAAAACGGAGCTATATGAGTACAAGTCAACAGGGTCAAGGCTGAAAATGATTCTGTTCATTTATACCATTTATAGTCGCGAGTAATTCGATTTCAATCTGACCGACGATTTGTTTTGCATTGGAATCTCTATTTATGTATTATCACTTCCACTTACCGGAAATGAACGGTATTAAACTGTATTGGCGGATTAAAAAAGATACACCATGGCCCTTGTATTTGTCGTAAATGGGAAGCATTGCTTTTTGAGCTGGTCGAATACCGGCAGGGATTTGAAAATTATTTCAAAAAACCAGTGGATATCAAGACGCTTGCGAAATTTGCAAATGGTGCTTCTCAGAAGATTGAACGCTTAAAAAAATGGTTTAGAAAACAACTACGTATAAGTTAAGATGTGAAAAATAATATGACCAGTATTAAAAAACTGCTTTTACAGAATATGCTTTTTATAACCTTTATTTCCTTTACCTTTCTCTATTTTTTCTGGGTTGTGAATGAATATGCCAAATTTAATGAAGAATCAGAATCAGTTAAAGAAAACTTTGTTACCTCAGAGAAAGAAAGGCTGAAAACACAGGTTCAAGCCGTACTGGAATATGTTCAGTATATGAGAAACCAGACGGGAAAAAGGCTTCGGGACTCGATTAAAGGGCGTGTGAATGAAGCCTGCGCCATTGCCTTGAACATCTATAATGAAAATAAAGATTCGAAATCCCATGATGAAATAAAAAAAATGATCAAGGATGCCCTAAGGCCTATACGTTTTAAACAGAACCGGGGGTATTATTTTGCCTTTAACATGGAAGGGATAGAAGAGCTTTTTGCCGATAGGCCTGAAATGGAAGGCAAAAACATGATAGCGGTTCAGGGTGCCAAAGGCGAATACGTTGTGCCGGATATGATCGAAATAATAAAGGCACACGAAGAAGGATTTTATTCTTATACCTGGTCAAAGCCGGGAGACTTGGATACAAAATATTTGAAAATCGCCTATGTGAAATATTTTGCACCCTATGGATGGGGAATCGGAACCGGTGAATATATAGAAGATGTCAAAAAAGAAATTCAGGAGGAAGTCCTGGAAAGAATTTCAAAGCTCCGATTCGAAAAAGAAGGCTATTTTTTCGGGAGCATTTACGGGGGGAAGCCTTTATTTACAAAAGGGGAAATTACAAGGGGAGCAGAAAGCATCTGGGAATTGACCGATCCCAATGGGGTTAAAATCATACAGGAACAGAACAGCGCTGCAAAAGAGCCAGGGGGAGGATTTGTTTCCTATTTCTGGCAGAAATTGGATCCAGAGAAACTTTCCCCCAAGCTGTCCTATGTTGTCGGTATCCCGGAATGGGAATGGCTCATTGGTGCCGGGGTATATCTGGATACGATGGATGAAATTATCCTGTTAAAGAAAAAAGCTTTGTATCATGATTTTTTAAAACAAGCTGTTTTATATTTTGCTGTTATGATTTTCCTGTTCTTTCTGATTCTTTTGTGGACCCGATACCAGGCCCATAAGATTCAATCAGGGATCAGGTTCTTTTCAAACTTTTTTAAAACAGCATCTTCACAGGCAACGGCCATTGATCCTGCTGGACTACAGTTTGAGGAGTTTAAGAGTATTGCTGTATCGGCCAATCAGATGATCGAAACGAGGACGAAAGCCATTCAGGATCTCCAGGAGAGTGAGGAAAAATTTCGGATGACATTTCTTTCAAGCCCGGATTCCATCAATCTCAACAGAGTTGAGGATGGAATGTATCTTGAAATAAACAAAGGTTTTACAAAGATTATGGGATACTCTAGTGAAGAAGCTATTGGAAAATATTCGCGCGATCTCAATATCTGGAATGATCCAAAAGACAGAGACCGACTGGTTTCATGGCTGAAAAAAGATGGATTCGTTGAAAACCTGGAAGCAGAATTCACAGGAAAAGACGGGCAAATAAAAGTTGGCCTTATATCTGCACGGATATTGAAAATCGGAAATGAAAATGTCATTCTTTCCATTACCCGGGATATCACCGAGCGTAAGCAGATGGAGGCAGATCGCGAGCGGCACCTTGCCGCCATTGAACAAATAGCAGAAGGTGTTGTCATCACAGATACGGTTGGCAATATAGAATATATCAATCCCGCTTTTAAGAAAATCACAGGGTATCAAAAGCAAGAGTTAATCGGAAAAAATTCGAGAATCCTGAAAAGTGGTGAGCATGATGAGTCGTTTTACCGGCAATTGTGGGAGACGATTTTAACAGGGAACACCTGGAATGGCAGACTGACCAACAAAAAAAAGAATGGCAGTTTTTATATTGAAAAAAACACTATTTCACCAGTGCTTGATAAATCAGGAAAAATAATCAATTTCGTGGCAGTTAAGCGTGATATTACCGATAAAATACGGATGGAGAAAGTGGTTCAGCAATCTCAGAAAATGGAATCCATCGGTACCCTTGCAGGCGGCATTGCCCATGATTTTAACAATATTCTTTTTCCCATTGTCGGTCATTCGGAAATGCTCTTAGAGGATGTCTCTGATGATAATCCATATAGAGAAAGCATCAATGAAATTTATACGGGATCACTGAGAGCCAGAGATCTGGTGCACCAGATTCTTGCCTTTTCACGCCAGGAAAGCAGCGAACTAAAACTGATGAAGATGCAGCCGATTATCAAAGAAGCCTTAAAATTGATCAGATCCACAATCCCCACAACCATTTCCATCAGTCAGAATCTCCAACCCAACTGTGGTACTGTAAAAGCAGATCCCACACAAATTCATCAAATCGTCATGAACCTTGCGATCAATGCCTATCATGCCATGGAAGAAAGAGGAGGAGAATTAAAAGTAAGCCTTAAAAAAGTCGAATTGAGGCAGTATGACTTTATAAACCCGGATATGACAAATGATTCATACGTTTGCCTGACGATAGAAGATACTGGCACGGGTATGGATAAGAAAACAATTGATAAAATCTTTGACCCGTTTTTTACCACAAAAGAAAAAGGTAAAGGAACTGGAATGGGATTATCAGTGGTCCACGGTATTGTTAAAAGCATGAATGGAGAGGTCCAGGTTTACAGCGAACCGGGCAAAGGGACACAATTCCATATTTATCTGCCTGTCGTCAAGAGTGCCAATGAAAAGCAAGAAACCCAGACAAATGAGCCCATACAAGGCGGGACGGAAGGTATTCTGCTGGTGGATGATGAAGAAGGTATCATTACAATGGAAAAGCTGGCCCTGGAGCGTTTAGGATACCGGGTTACTTCCCGCACGAGCAGTATAGAAGCGCTTGAAGCATTCAGGGTCAATCCGGATAAATTTGATTTGGTTATTACAGATATGGCGATGCCAAAAATGCCTGGGGACAAGCTTGCAGTTGAATTGATAAAAATACGTCCTGACATCCCGATATTGCTTTGTACTGGGTTCAGTGAATCCATGTCTGAAGAAAAAATTAAATCTCTTGGGGTTAGGGGACTTTTATTGAAACCAATCATTATTAAGGATCTTGCCAAAAAGATTAGGGAAATTTTGGATGGGAACGAAAATGTCTGATAAACTATTACAAAGGATAAAAGAACTGGAAAGTGAGCTGCAAAGGCATCAATTGAGTGAAAGGCAGCTTGAAGACAGCAATGATAGGCTGGAATCTTTGTTATACAAACTTCCACTGGGTATCGTTATCATTGATTTTGAAACCCAAAAAATTCTTGATGTAAATCCCCTTGCCCTGAGTACATTTGGTTGCTCTTTGGAAGAACTGGTTGGTAAAAAATGCACAGACTATATTTGCCCAGCTGACAAAGGGCGTTGTCCCATTATAGACCAGGGATTATCGCTGGATCGATCTGAACGGGAGGTCATCACCTTCACTGGAGAAAGGATACCGGTTTTAAAAACAGTGATTAAAGATGAGATAGAGGGAAAGGTGGTTCTTATAGAATGCTTTACAGATATCACCGATAAAAAGCGGGCGGATGAAGAACATGTTAAAAGGGAGAAGTTCCAGACAGTAGTGGAAATGGCTGGTGCGGTATGCCATGAATTTAACCAGCCGATCCAGGTCATCAACGGGTATTGTGGCTTATTGATAGACGATATGGAGATAAATGTTGAGAGTAAAGATCAAATCGAAGAAATTCTCAAAGCCGTATCTAAAATGGGTTTACTGACAAGGGATTTAATGAACATTACAGGGTATGAGACAAAACCCTACTTAAATTCTAAAATTGTTGATATCAAACGATCGTCTGCTAAACTTAACGAGGTTGAAAAAAAATTTGTAGATAGGTAAATTCAACTGAATGGGCGACTATATTGTCTATCTACAGTCGCTGTGAGTTCTTAAGCCAAAGGCGTTTAATTCTTCTGGTATTAGTCGGTGTTATGAATATCCCAGCTTCAAAAAAATAAAAAACCAGCACTCAAGGATTATGCAAGAATGGTTAACTTTCAGGAATGATTGAATTCGGTGTTTACATATTTAGCTTTTCGGTATGATGGTTTTCGTTCGACCACTATATGTTGTATCAGGAAATGTTAAAAAACGGAGCTATATGAGTACAAGTCAACAGGGTCAAGGCTGAAAATGATTCTGTTCATTTATACCATATATACGCAGTAGGCAAACCGCTAAAATCATACATTATATTTTGCAGTTTTCATCTTTTTGCTGTAATATTTTTTCTTAATTTTTTAGATACAATGTGAATTATTGAATATTAGGGCGGTTAATCTTTATGATACTACCCATCTAATGAAGGATTTTTCACATCAAAGTGCTGGATAAATGAGCAGTACCATGGCTAAAATTATTGTCCAACAAGAAGCGTATTTGAACTTTTTGGAATATTGAAAATGGAGTTGAGAGATACTGGAATGAATGCAAAACTTGAAATTAAAAGACCCTTAACGTCCTCTTCCCGACTCAAAAAATTTTTGTTTATCTATTTAGCTATTGGAAGTTTGGCTTTAGTCTTAACCTTGTCCAGCGCAATAATATTGCCTCTTTACAGTCGTTTAAAAGCTTCTGAAGATAGAAATATAAAGCATGCTGTAGAAATCCGGGCTATGGCTATAAGCGAATGGGCGAGGCGTTCAAAGGATTTGGCCTGGCAGATAACCAGTCGTACCAGAATCCGGCAAGAACTTAAAAAATATAACAATGGGGAAATCTCATTGGATCAGGTAAAATCTTTTACCGAACCAAAGTTGGCTGATGCCATGAATTTATCCAAAGAAATCCTTGGTATCATACGATTAGATAACAAAGAACAATTAGTTTCAAAATGTGGTTTAAACGTTCCCAAAGAAAAATGGCCGTTGTCTGATATCACTTTAAAAAACATTACAGTATCTCAGCCAAGCATTATTTCAGATTATTCTGTATTTATTGTTAGGGCACCCATACTGAGTCATGACGGCGCTTATGAAGGAGCTGATTTGATTGTGATTGATTTGTCTAATCTAAAGGCGATCACCTCAAATTATTCAGGTTTGGGAAAAACAAGTCAGATTATCTTAGGGTATTCTTTCTTTGACAACTCGATTAATCAAGTATTTCCATTAAAAAGTCAGAATTTGGATGTTGATAATGGGCAGACATTTAACTCTACAGTTGCGACACTTCTTAAAAAAGGTATTAATGGAAATAAGGGGTTAGAGAAAATAGACAAAAATGTGTTTGCGTATACCCCTCTTGTTGATTTCAGTTGGGTACTTTTGATTTCTCAAAGTGAAAATGAACTTTACGCTTCATTAAATAACAAATTGCTAATAATAGGATCGTCATTAATTTTTATTTATTTGGTTTTTATTTTAGGGTTTTGGCTTATCATGAATCCGCTTTCAGGCCGTTTACTTATGCATGCAGAGGAACTTGAAGAATCGATAATAAAAAAGACTCAATATCTTAATGATGAGATTTTAATTCGTCAAAAATCTGAAAAGAAACTGAGACAGAGTGAAGAAATGATGCTCAATTCGCAATCTGTGGCACATATATGTTCTTATTCAACAGATTTGAATGCAGGCGAGATAGAGAAAAGCGCATGGGTCTGTTCGCCTGAATTTTACAAAATATTTGGCATCGATAAAACCTATCCACATACCATAGAAGGTTGGGCCAACTTTATTCATCCAGACGACCGCAAAGAAGTATTTGATTACCATGAATCGGTTGTGAAGGAAAAAAAAATGTTCAGCCGTGAATATAAAATAATCCGTATTAACGATGGTGAAGAACGCTGGGTTCACGGCACAGGAAAACTTGAATTTGATGAAAAAGGAAACCCCGTTAGAATGCATGGGGCAATACAGGACATCACTGAGCGCAAAAATCTCGAATTCCAGGTCCAGCAAGCTCAAAAAATGGAGTCCATTGGCAATCTTGCGGGTGGAATTGCCCATGATTTTAATAATCTTCTCTATCCCATTATCGGATTTGCAGAAATGCTTATAGAGGACCTCCCTCCAAAAAGCCCTGAACATGAAAGTGCACAAGCAATATTTAATGCCGGGAAAAGAGGTTGTGAGCTTGTCAAACAAATACTTGCTTTCAGTCGACAAGTTGATCATCAACTGTCACCCGTTCGTTTTCAAAAAATATTAGCTGAAGTATTTAAACTGACCCGTTCAACAATACCCAGCGATATTGAAATTTATCAGGATATTCAAAAAGACTGTGGTTTAGTGATGGCAGAAGAAACTCAATTGCATCAGATTGCCATGAACCTTATCACAAATGCCTATCATGCTGTAGAGAAGACGGGTGGAAAAATTTCAGTACAACTGAAAGAGATTACATTGGATAATGATGATTTGAAAGACAGACCATTGCAGGTGGGTCAATACGTCATGCTATCTGTTTCCGACAATGGCGTTGGTATCCCTCGGGAAATAATGAATAATATTTTTGACCCTTATTTCACAACAAAAGAGCAGGGCAAAGGGACCGGTCTTGGTCTCGCTGTTGTATACGGAATCTTGAGAGAGCATAAAGGAGATGTAAAAGTATACAGCGAGGTGGGTAAAGGAACGACTTTTAATGTTTATTTACCTGTAATGAAAGAATCTGATGAACCCATTTCAACTGAAAAGGAATTATATAAACTAACAGGTACAGAAAGAATATTATTGGTTGACGATGAAATATCGGTTGTTCGACTTGAGAAACAAATGCTCGAACGTCTTGGCTATAAAGTATCTGCTTGGTCCAACAGCATAGAAGCCCTGGAAACTTTCAATTCTAATCCAGATGGTTATGACCTTGTAATCTCAGATATGACGATGCCAAACATGACAGGAGATCAGCTTGCAAAAGAGTTAATGGCCATACGACCGGATATTCCGATTATCATTTGTACCGGATTCAGTGAACGGATAAACAAGGAACAGGCTGAAGCTAATAAAGTAAAGGGTTTTCTTATGAAACCGGTAGTTAAATCTGAAATGGCTCAAATGGTTCGGAAAGTGCTGGATGAGGCCAAAGTTTATAAAGGAAATTGAGATAGTAAAAAAGTGTTTAATGTGTCTATAATTGACCGCCTTCATAGTTCCATTTTATACCGATCATTTTAACGTGTATGTGTCGCTTTTGAGGGAACTCTTCAAACCACAACATCTGGTATGCGAGGATTTTCTTGTCTTAATCAAACGTTTAAATTCCGAATATCAATTTTGCACCTGTCTGGAGTTATGATTAAGTATCCTATCCTTAAGATTTCTCAGTACCTAAATTTTCAAGCTTATCTTTGGTAAACTTGATACTGCATCCCATCCTTCTTATAACCTTGTTGTCAACAAGGTATACCTTATTGACAGCATTAAAACCCCTGTTAACAAGGTTGTTTTTTAAGTTGTTGACGCTGTTTGCAAGAAGGTCTATAGAGTTGTTGGTATTTTGAGAAGCACTTTTAATAGGGATGGCCATGACTATTTTTACATACGCCAGAGTATCAACTCTCGATCAGCATACGGATTTACAAACAGCAGAGCTAAAGGCCGCCTATCCTAATGCCGTACATCGCCAGGAAAAGAAATCCGGCACCACGATAACTGACCGGGATGTTTTAAACCTGCTGCTCGATATGATTGGCCAGGGCGATAAATTAGTCGTATGGAAACTTGATCGATTAGCCCGGAATATAGGAGACCTTTGCAAAATAGTTTACACTCTGGACATAAAAGGTGCTTCACTTGAGATACTTAATCAGAAGATTGACACCAGTACAGCCACCGGTAGAGCTTTTCTCCAAATGCTGGGAGTGTTTTCAGAATTTGAAACAAATCTAAGAAAAGAACGCCAGCTTGCCGGGATAGCAATAGCCAAGGCCAAAGGTAAGCACCTGGGGAGAAGACCCTCTCTCACAGATGATCAAAAGAAAGAAGTTCAGGTAAAGAACAAAGCAGGGATGAACCCTACCATACTTTCGAATGAATACGGGGTTAGCCGGGGGACCATATATAACGTTTTGAAAGAGGCAACATAGATATGAATTGAATTGAATTCAAATCAGGCAAAGGTTACCCGGGTATCTCCCCTTGAAGAATCTAATCCCGGTGTGTGTATAATAATTTCAACATCACTTCCCAAATAATTAAGACAGGTCAACATCTTGGCCTCGCTGATCCCTCGGAACTGTCCCCGGAGAAGGTCAGATAGTTTGGGTTGAGGTATTTTTAATATTTCAGCTGCCTGTTGTTGAGTTAAATTTCTCTGGCGAACAATTTCTCCAATCTTTGAGGCCAGTATTGCCTTAACAAACATCCTGTCGGCATTCGGTCTTCCCAGATCCTCATAGACATTGGCGCTGCCTTTCTCTATTTCAATCATATTATTTATTTTCCTTTTATAAAATTATCTAAGGCCTTTAAGCGGGATTTGATCAAATCCATATCTGGCCTGGGTGTTGCTATACCCTGGCCTGATTTTTTTTGAAAACAGTGGACCACATAGACTGCATTTGTATATCGAACGGTATAAACGGCCCGATATGTGTCTGTTTTATAGTTCTCCACCACTTCCAATACTCCTGCTCCTCCAAATCCTTTAAGTGGTTTTGCATCGGGGTGTTTCTGTCCCGACTGAGCAAGATGCAATGCAAAGCCAAACATATCCTGCACATCATCGGGCATTTTCATGAGATCCTTTTTGCTGGATCCTACCCACATCAACAGTTTTATTTTCATAATACTATTATTATCCCCATATAGGTATAAAATCAAGAGAGTATAATAACTCTGTCCTCTTGACGGGGTTTGTCATTGTTTTTGGGATACAGCGTTACACTGAATGTTAGCATCCGGCCTTCATTCACCACAGAGCACAGCCCGGCCCTGGGTAAAGCATAGGTCATCCTTGCGATCCTTATTCTGTAGCCTTGCCCATCAATGCCAGATTTTTAAAACCTTGAATTGTTTATTTGAACGGCCATATGTGTCCTTTTAAGCTAATTACAACCCATAGAGCAAAGTATCAGATAAGGTGTAATATTTTCCCACAAGGATGACTTTTGATCAACGCCAATTGCTTTTTCCCTTCAACGACAATTAGAATTCCCGTTTTTATCCCTTTATAACTTGCTGATGGGAATTGGCGCAGCCAAGCCAGCCAGGTGGTCTTGCTGTTTTCCCGGCGTTTCAACAAGTCATCAAGACGGTGCAGGTGTCCGTTCGATAATGGCTCGGACAAGACTTCGTAAATGCGCCGGTTAACGCAGGTGGTTGCTTCAGCGCAAACACGCTCAATAACATCCAGTGCCGGTATGATGATATGCTGGTGACGCAGTTTCTCGAGGACACTGGTGGCCAGCACAATGCCCTTGTCGGTTTGTAAGGCCAGATCGGTTGCTGCATGGACTGCTTGCCGGTAGTGGGCCAAGCCGAACGGTTCTACGCGCAGGTATACCCGCAGTTCGAACAGATGTTCACGCCGGGTTTCCTAACGCTCGGCATACTGTGACCAGCACGCCGCATCGATGCGCAGTTGGCACCCGACCCATTGCAGAAAGGACGCTGGCACGGTGGCGTCTGGCAGCAGACCCTGGCCGGGGTAGCGCAACAAGCACAACTGCACCGCAACACCGAGTCGGCTTGCATCACCGCGTTGTTGACGAATCAACGACAGGTCGGTCTCGCTGAGTGTGTAGTGCCGGATAAGTTCGTCTTCTGAATCTGGCAAAGCCAGCAGGCTTGACCGCTCAGCGGTGGACAGGATGGAACGACGGGGCATTCTGACTCCTTCTTGAAAATTTTGGTTTGTAATAAGCCTGTCCAGCTATTTGGCGTGACATCGGACAATCAAGGCATTGCTATTCTTGGAATTCATTGAAATACTATTCTCAATCGCTTACCATTTCAATGGATTTCGATAAGGATCTCTGGCTGTTTCTTCTTCCATGTCATGACCACCCTTGCTGAAATGGAACGCGAACTGATTGGTGAGCGTACCCGTACCGGGCTGGATGTTGCTCGCCAACTTGACCGCAAAGGCGGTCACAAGCCCAAGATGAACGACAGCAAGATCGAGTCAGCTAAGAAATTGCTGGCCAGTGACGTTCCGTCCAAGGACGTGTCGGTTCCTACGCTATACTACTGGGTCCCAGCCTCTGCGAACGCTTAGCGTACGATTTTTTCCCTTTTCTGAGACGACCCCAATATGCGGGAAGGGTTGTGAATACTATTGCTGTCGGTGGTACGCAAAGTCAAGAGTATCTGATTTATAATATGGGGATTTTCCCCTAAATGTTTAATTCTACCCAAATATATATTCTACCCGATGTTATTGAGAAGTTACACTATAAATGTTTTGAAGACGGTTCCAAATCAACAATTTTACCATGCATATACGGCTTTGATTGATACTTAGTTATGTTCATTATTTTTCGGGTTAATTCAGCTATGCGATTGATGCCGGCCTTAATGTTTTTAATCATCATATAATTTGGATCATCTGGATCAAGGTCCATCAAAAGAAGCTCTGAATACCCGCTGACAGTCTGTAAAGGCTGGTTTAGTTCGTGGCAGACAGCCCCTGCCATCTCAAGAACCCCTTCGAGTTTATTTTGTTCTATCATCTGATTTTGAAGCTGAAGCATACGTGTTCCAACCTCGATTCTGGCCTTAAGTTCGTTATTGTCATAGGGTTTTGAAATATAGTCATCCGCACCTGCTAAAAGCCCCTGGGAAATGAATTCAGACCCTCGCCTGGAGGTTAGCAGAATCAAATAAATAGGTCTTTTTTGTTTTTGCTCTCTGAGCATTTTGCATAAAGCTGCACCGTCCAGATGCGGCATTTCCCAGTCGAGCAGTGCAATGCTCGGGGCATCATCTTCCTGGAGCACGTCATAGGCCTGCTGGCCGTTATCGGTGACCGTAACTTTGTATTCCCACTTGGTCAGAAGAGACTCAAGCATGACCTGGGATGTGAGGTCATCCTCTGCAATCAGAATTTTCATATTTTCCCCATCTTAATTTTTAAGGTTAACCATCATTTCTGTGATTCATCATAGTTATGTTGGGTTTCTAATGTTGGGTTTCGTTCCTCAACCCAACCTACGATAGACTTCCCACCGGCCACCGCCTACTGCCTACTGCCCACCCCACTCCCTGTCATGGTATCGGTTAATCTGAGAAATTCAAAATCAAGAACAGATACCAGCTCTTTTAATTTTACAATGTCACCATTCTTGGCGGCATCTTCCATTTGAACTACCGCTTCATTGAATGCCAAGGCCTTGACAATGGCCGACGCTCCTTTGATCTTATGGATCAGGGCTGCTGTTTCTGGGGCATTGTACCTGGACAATGATTTTTTCAGAGTGAAAATTTGATCGGACATATCCTTTAAGAATGTTGCAGTAACAATCTCTAATAAGTTTTCGTCGCCCAAAAGTTGTTCGAAAAGAGCATCTCGATCAAAAATTCTTTGAGATCTATTTTTATCCTCTCCTATACTTCCCATATCTTCTGAAGGTGAAATTTCATCTTTTTCCAGGTTAACAAGCCATTTTTCCAGGACTTTTACCAGGGCCGAGGGGTTTATGGGTTTGGACAGATAGTCGTTCATACCGGCTTTGAGGCAGTGTTTGCGGTCTTCCTCCATTGCATTGGCAGTCATTGCAACGATGGGTATGTCATGGTCATAGACCTTCGAGTCTGGATCTCGAATTGCCCGGGTGGCATCCAACCCGTTCATCACGGGCATCTGCATGTCCATGAATACAAGATCGTAATGCGTAGCTCCATCAAGGGCTTCGATCGCCTTGGCTCCGTTGGTTACAGCATGGGCAGCAAAGCCCATTTTCTTTAAGATTCCAAG
Source organism: Desulforapulum autotrophicum HRM2 (assembly GCF_000020365.1). NCBI lineage: Bacteria > Pseudomonadati > Thermodesulfobacteriota > Desulfobacteria > Desulfobacterales > Desulfobacteraceae > Desulforapulum > Desulforapulum autotrophicum. Next base: position 28,724 of record NC_012109.1, read on the forward strand.
GGCGACGAGCTGGTTGGTAATATTGTCCTCAACTACCAGGATGCGTAATCCTTTGCCTTTAAAGCGGTTTAGTTTTTGACGGGCGATTGAACTGTCATTCATGGGAACAACAACGGCATCTTTTAAGCCGGGGGAGGGGCAGTTCTCTTTCCCTTTTCCCTGATCCTGTTTTTCCATATGTACCGTAAACCAGAAATTTGAACCTTCACCCTGTATGCTTTCTACCCCCATTCGGCCGCCCATCATCTCCGTAAGTTGTTTCGAAATGGCAAGCCCTAAACCCGTGCCTCCAAATTCCCTGGTGGTGGACTCATCTGCCTGGGTGAACTTGTTAAAAATCATTCCCAGTTTTTCTCGTTGAATACCGATGCCCGTATCTTTGACCGAAAAATAGAGAATGACATCTTTATCTGTCTCATGTTCAACCTTCACCTTAATTGAAACTTTGCCAGTGGAGGTGAATTTGACGGCATTTCCTGCGAGGTTGGTTAAAATCTGACCTAATCTGCCAGAATCTCCCCTGAGCCCCAATGGTACATCGGGATCTAAGGTACAGATAAATTCAATCCCCTGTTCATGGGCCTGCATGGCAAGGGGTGGTGTTAAATAATCACAAAAGTCCTGGAGGTTGAAGTCTATAGTTTCCAGGTCGAGCTTACCGGCCTCAATTTTTGAAAAATCCAGGATCTCGTTGATTATCCTTAAAAGGGATTCTCCACTTGCCTGAACAATCCTTGCGTATCTTCGCTGCTCATCGGTCAATTGGGTGTCCATAAGCAGCCCCGTCATTCCGATAATCCCGTTCATTGGTGTTCTTATTTCATGGCTCATGTTGGCCAGAAACTCTCCTTTGGCGAGATTGGCAAGTTCGGCTTCGGTGGCCATCTGGTTTGCCCGGGCCATGGCATCCTCGAGCTGGAAGTTGGTGGCCATAAGCTCCTGCTCCACCTGTTTTGCCTGGTTGATATCCATGTGGGTGCCAAACATCATCAATGGTTTGCCGTCAGCTGTCCAGGTCATCACCTGGCCCCGATCATGGACCCATACCCAATGACCTCTTTTGTGTCGCATTCGGCATTGAATATCGTAGTAGGGGATCTCGCCTGTAAAATGCTTAAGAAGCATCTCATCCGATTTTTCAAGGTCCTGGGGATGTGTAAGTCTATTCCAGGTGCTAACGTCTGCGGGTTCCAGTTCTTCAAGGGTATATCCCAGGATCTCGGCCCACCTCTTATTGTAGACTGTTTCTCCTGTCTGCACATTCCACTCCCAGGTTCCAGTGTTGGTCCCCTTGATCACGTTGGCAAGGCGCTGCCGTTCGTCTTCAAAATTTTGCTGAGCAATTTTTCTTTTACTTATATCCCCGATGAGCCCATGGATCTTGGTCATTACTCCTGAGCTGTTGTGAACCGGCTTGCCATGGGCCGTGATATAGTGGGTGCTCCCATCCGGCCATACTACACGAAACTCATGCTCATAAAATGTTCCCCGAGCGGTTGTTCTATCTCTGGCCTGTCTGAGTCTCGCTCGGTCATCAGGATGTACCGCATCTATAAAATCTTGTAATGTTCCATTGGATCGTTCAGTGTCAAGCCCGAGAAGCAGGCAGGCTTTTGAATCAAGATAAAGCTTTTTCTCCATGGTATCCCAGTGCCAAGGTGCCATACTCGCAGATTCCAGGGCAAGATCAAGGCGCTCCTTATTTTCCCTCAATGCGTCCTCCGCACTCTTGCGATCTGTGATGTCTGTCAAGGTTGTCAGCAAGCAGGGGTTACCATTGACATCAATTCTGGTTGCAGAGAACAAACCAAATTTTTTATCACCTATTTTCGTTCTTATGGTGATTTCCATGTTTTTTATAAAACCCGACTCTTTGACCATGGATGCCACACGGTTTCTATCCTCGGGGTTTGGAAAAAGACCCAGCTCAACCGACGTCTTTCCAATAGCCTCGTTGCGTGTATATCCAGAGGTCTCCACAAAGGCCCTGTTTACGTCTATGAATAATCCCCCATCGATTTCAGAGATGCCCATCAGACTCGCACTTGCGTGAAATGCCTTTGAAAAAAGCTCTTCGGTCTCCCTGATCTTTGTGACATCCTTGGTGACGCAGAACAACGCAGGTCTGTCATCCCACGAACCGGGATGAACCCTGGTTTCAACCTGAATGTATCGTCCAGATTTGCTGATTACTGGTATGGGACAGAAATCCGCGCTCCCCTCGATCATCTCCCCCACAATCTTTTTGGCTTCTGCCCGTCGATCTTCGGGATGAACCATGGCTACATTCAACCCGTTGAGTTCTTCTTCCGAGTATTCGAGCCTGCGGATAGCTGTTTCGTTTGCCTTGAGAATATTGCCCTTAACGTCGAGAACAAATAAAAAATTGTCAATGGAGTTGAAAAAAGAACGAAAATTCGTTTCGCTTTTCTTGAGTCGTTCTTCGGCTGACTTGCGATCGCTTATGTCTATAAAGGTTTCAAGGAGCTTCTCCTTACCGTCAAGCTTAATGCTTTTGACTGATTTTAATATCGGAAGAAGGGTGCCGTCGGCTTTTAATAAAATTCGATCCGCTCTATCTAAATCCATCCCTTTGTCTGTTATCGGGCAGTTGCCCCGGTCATACGGGCAGAGGAAATTATGGCAGACATGTCCTATAATCTCATCCTGGGAAGCTCCAAAAAGCTTTGCCCCTTGTGAATTTATCTGTTCAATCGTGTGTGTCTTTTTGTCGACTATAACTACACCTGCATTTATATCTTCCAGCAAAACGCGTTGAAAGGATTTGTTTTCATGAAGTTTTTTCTCGGCATTCTTACGGGCCGTTATGTCGTGAATTATGTAGTAGAGCCACTTTTGTCCTTTAAAGGGAATGGGGCTTGACGATATCTGTACATCACGGATTTGTCCGTCGGCCAGTCGATGCCTTGATTCAAAGTATTGGTGTTGTCCGGAAAGGGCTGCTTGAATATTTTTTGCCACCTCGTCAGGGGAAAGAGTATTGATGTCTGAAATCTTCATCTGGCGAATCTGTTCAACCGAATACCCGTAGAAGGTGCATGCAGCTTCGTTGGCTTCTGCTATTGCTCCGTCATTCGGATCTATCAACATTTTGATGCACATGGTATTTTCAAACATGGCCCGATATCGGTCTTGGCTTTCTTGCAGTTTTTTTCGTTGCAAGGCGATAGTATGTTTATTTTTTTTGTTCATTTTAAGCTTCTTCTTTGTTCAATCGAATTTGAAATTATAATTTGTGATTTTTGAGAACCCTACAATTTTTACAGGTACTTTACACTTTTTAAGGTCATGCTCTGTTTTAAGGCAGTTTCCCAAAAATAAGGGTGTAATTACACATTTAGCCCACATTGAGCAGGTATGTTTATTCTTTTTCTGAATTATTCGATAATATTTTTTTGCGGGCATTTTTGAACCTGAGAAACATTTTTAAGAACTCGTTTTTAAAACTTTCTTCCATTTTAATCTCCAACAATGCTCAAATAAGGATTCAGAATTAAATAACGCCGAAACGATTCATCGGGCCATGGGTGTTGTCAATTAATTCACATTCTAAAGGCTTTTTTAACGCTGATGCATTAGCATTTCAGGCAGTTGTTTTGAAATCGAGATACCACTTGATAAATCTTTGCAACAGAATCTCCCAAAAGCGTTAATATTTTTCTGCGTAATTCACTAACTCCTTCTAACATTACTTTAACCTGCTGATTTTCCCTAATTACAACATGATTGATCCCCTCCAAAATTTGAAAAATCCATCTCATGGTGGGACGTTTACTGGGTTGTTTAATCTGATTAGGAATGGTTTCATTCAGCTTTTCCAACGCTTTTCTTAAGCGCCTCTGTGCTATAGTGTAAACAAGTAAGGATAAAGTCATCACCATTATCAGGCCTTCAATCCTGGATGGTTTTTCCAGGAAAAACGCAGAGGCAAAACACAAAGAACTCTTCAAAAAGCCAAACCCTTTCTCAACATGATCTTGTTTTTGATAGGCTTGAAGCACCTCAACATCACTCAACTCAGATTTAGGGATATTGCTGCCAATGATAAAGCAAGCCCTTTCCCGCACGATTTGTTTGATTTGTTCCAGGTCTTTTTCAGCTTTAAATTCAATTTGATATTTGATTTCAAAGGGAGTGCTTTTACCAGGTCTACCTTTGCTCAGATATTTTTTATGTTCTTTGATTTCAACCGCTTTCACCTGGTGATATTTCCACTTTTTATGCAATTTCTCCAGGGACGCCCTGGCCTCAGTCTCCGTTTCAAACCTTTGAGCCTGTAAATGATAAAGCGCCTTATCAATCTGAGTTTTTTCTTTAATGCTGGCTTTTTCTACTGTTTTTTCAGAACGATTAAAAGCAGCTTCAGAAAAAACTACAATCCAGCGTTGCTGGATCTCATAATGCTCTATTTCAAGACAAGTATATTTTCTTTGTTCATCCCAACTTTCCCAAATATCATGATTTAAAGCATTCTGAATTGATGTCTTAGCTGGTTTGTTTGTTTCCGGAATTCGAGTGATAAAATTCAAAGAATTTAGGTGGATAGCATTTTCTTTACTATAACCTTTTGAATCCATAATCAGATAGCGTGGGGCTTCCATATCATTCCAGGCTTCTACCAGTTTTTTAGACCGATGCTGGAAAATAGTATTATCATTAGAATTTCCATCCCAACATTTCATCAAAAGCGGAATTCCCCCATCTTGAGATGTCATCATTTCCAAGACCACTTGTTTCAGATCGGGTCGATGATCTTTCGAATAACCATGGGTAATCGTGACCGCTTGAGTATCTTGATCTGGCAGATTTTCACCAGTCACAGAAAAGCTGGTGGTATCTTCGCAGCCAAAGCTACAATCAACCTGTTCCTGCTGACAAACTGATGCTGCTAAACTTCCAAACAACGCCTCACAGCCATAGGCATGAGCCACATCCAGAGTACGCCCTAACTTAAACCGGTTGAAATGCTCGGCTTGCACTCCCGGACGAAATAAGACTTCCAGTGGTTTATTCTCAAAAAACTGAGGTGTCAAAGAAAGAGGACGATCAGTAAAACCAAGACCATTAAGAATCATACCAGCAATCGCTTCTCCATGGCTAATCTCTGACAGATCATGGACTCCTAACAGACTATCAATTTGTTCCACTAATTTCAGGTCTTTAATTACACCGGCTACAACACCATAATGATCTAAACGATTTATTTCTAATTCCATCTTCCTCTTCTCTTTGCATCTTTCTTTGTGGTGATTTAAGTTGGAGGCATCTTAAATCATTTTTTAATTAAATGCACCTGCTCAATGTGGGATTTAGGGTAAATCCGTCATAGAATTTATCAAATGTCAACACACCCAAGGTTTTACGCCAAAACTCTACTTCCCATTTTAGAGCACCTGTAGATCCAATAATTCTGAAAGTTGAAATTTAATTAAATTTTTAAGATGGGTTGCCATATTAATTCCTTAAGGTGACTAAGAAAAATGTACCTTTATTGTAGGCTACAAATCTATATACAAATACACCTTTATTTTATATAAATATAGTCTAAAACAAATACAATAATACATTTAAACTAACATCAAGGATAAACAATATGATTTTTGCCTATATTCGAGTCAGCACGGATCAACAGACCGTTGAGAATCAAAGATTTGAAATTTTAAAGTTTGCCGACCAAAAAAAGATCCATGTTGGAGAATGGATTGAAGAGACAATCAGTGGTACAAAAAAATATCAAGATCGTAAACTGGGCAAGCTCCTGCAGGGTCTCAAAAAAGAAGACATTTTGATTGTCAGTGAATTATCCAGGTTGGGTAGGAACCTTATGGAGGTGATGAGTATCCTGCATGATTGCATGGAAAGAGAAATCAAGGTTTATGCGATTAAAGAGGGGTATGAACTGGGGAATAATATCAACTCCAAGGTCTTGGCGTTTGCCTTTGGGCTTTCTGCCGAAATAGAACGGAATCTAATTTCCCAACGAACAAAAGATGCTCTGGCTCGAATAAAAAGTGAGGGACAAACATTAGGCAGACCCAAAGGGAGCCTATCCAAAGAAACAAAACTCACGGGAAAAGAGGAAGAAATCAAAGATTTACTCAGGAAAAAAGTTTCTGTCAGTGCTATTGGAAGGATTTTAGGAGTACACAGGTTGACGGTGGATAACTTTATTAAAACCAGGGGACTCAGAGAAGATATTTGACAAACCAAGTTTTGTTTCCCAAACCCTATGATGGATTTACCCTAAATGTGCAATTACACCCCACCTTAGTGGATGCGGGCCAGATAAAAAAGCCGTGGCTGAACGGTATAGGTTCAGCCATATGACTTTATATAAGATCTTGGAGGGTCGAAAGAATGTAAAATAAAGGAGGCGGCTACCTTATACCGATGTTAATTTGAATTATGCAATATTAGGTGGGTTATGAATAATGCAAATATGGTTGACTTTTGAAATTCAAAAAAGCTCATATGTTGTGGTTTAAATCATTTTAAGCAAAGTGTGGACTAACAGGGATAGTCCGGAGGAGTCTTGCCACCGAAAAACGGAGCCTGGCCGACAGGTAGTCCTCGCCTCAAATACTTCGGTTGAATCTGCCAAATTTTATATTTCAGACCTCAAATAACAAAAAGTGGATTCATCCTGGAAAACGTCAAAGTTTTATACCATTATCCATGCCAACATTTCATATAAAACCTGATCAAACCCAACTAAACCCGATTGACAAAAACCAGATACCATGTAAAAAGACAGATTGAACCAATTTGAACATATAATCTTCAGAGGTGTAAAAAATGGAAGATCGTTGGTTGTCAGTAGAGGAAATTGCTCAATATCTGGGTATCAGCAAAGATACTGTTTACACATGGATAAGCCGCAAGAAGATGCCCGCCCACAAGATTGGCCGTCTTTGGAAGTTCAGGAAAGACGAGGTCGATACCTGGGTTCGTGACGGAAAAGCAAGAAATTTCAAAGAAGGTGAAGATCAGTGAAGCACTCTTATGGAATACTTGACAACAAATCTCTGGGAAATGTTGTTTCCGAGCTCAAAGGAAATATTGCAATTGGATGCACTCTTTCTGTGGTTTCCGCTCTATTTTCGCTTTATGCGTATGATGAGCTGAAAAAGGAGCTTTCTAAAATCAACAACTTTCGACTCCTTGTGCCACGCCTCAATGATGAAGAGAGTTTTTTAAATAATTTGCACGGAAATCACTTGGACCGCCGCCTCCGAAATCGACTTGATGTCACTCGCATCGCCCGGGAGTGCTCGGAGTGGCTGAAACAGAAATGTGAGGTCCGCCAGTTGCCATCATCGGTACACCAGAATCTTATTCATTTGGCTCATGCCGATAACGGAGAACACCTTGCTATTGTGGGTAGTTCGTCTTTCACCACCGACGGTCTGGGCATTGTTCCATCAGAAGCCCATCACATGAATACCTGCTTCCGCAGTTCTGACGAAGCTCATTCACTAATCAAGTGGTTTGGTGAACTTTGGGATTCGGGAAAAAAGAGTGATGACTTTGGAGACATTCTGCAAGAAGCCCTCGCTCTCATTTACTCTGACAAGACTCCCCAGCTAATCTACTTCCTGACGCTCTTCAATATTTTCAGAGATTTTATTGCTGAACTGGAAGAAGACAAAATCATTAAAACCCAGACCGGAATTAAAAGCACTCAAGTCTGGCAGAAGCTTTACAAATTCCAGCGTGACGGTGTGCTGGGCGCCATCGATAAAATTGAACGCTATAACGGTTGCATCATTGCAGACAGCGTGGGCTTGGGTAAAACCTTCGAAGCCTTGGCAATCATTAAATACTATGAACTGCGCAATGATAGAGTTCTGGTTTTATGCCCTAAAAAGCTGCGGGAAAACTGGACGCTTTATACGGTAAATGACAAACGAAACATCATGGCCTCGGACAGGTTCAATTACGATGTATTGAATCATACCGATCTAACGCGATTGCGTGGCATGTCCGGGGAGATCAATCTGGAAACCCTGAATTGGGGTAACTACGACCTGATCGTCATCGATGAGTCGCACAACTTCAGAAACAATCCGGCCCGTAAGGATGATTCTCTGACCCGTTACTCCAAACTGATGAATGACATCATCAAGGCAGGCGTAAAAACAAAAGTTCTTATGCTTTCTGCGACTCCTGTAAACAACCGGATGAACGACCTGAAAAACCAAGTGGCGTTTATTGTTGAAGCTAAAGATGAGGCTCTAAAGTCAAATGGGATTGCCAGCATTGAGCAGACGCTTAAAATGGCCCAAACTCGTTTTAACGCCTGGTTGACTCTGGATGGAAGCCAAAGGACAACAGAATCGCTGCTGGAGACCCTAAACTTTGATTATTTCAAACTCTTAGACCTTCTGACGATTGCACGTTCCAGGAAGCATATCGAAAAATATTATGATATGTCCGAAATCGGGAAATTTCCAGAGAGGCTCAGACCCGTCAATATCAAGGCGGACATCGATACAGAGGGACGCTTCCCGGCACTTGAAAGCATCAATAGAGACATACGGCTGCTTAATTTGAGTGCCTATGCTCCTTTGAAATATGTCCTGCCGCACAAGGCTGAAGAATATAGCCGCAAGTATGACCGAAAGGTTGCCGGGGGCTCGGTCTTTAGGCAGGTTGACCGTGAGCAGAGTTTGATTCATTTGATGCGGGTTAACCTGTTCAAACGCATGGAAAGCTCCATCAACTCCTTTACGATGACGCTGGAGAAACTTCTTGGCGAGGTGAACGGCCTGATCCAGAAAATTGCAGCCCATGACAACAACGCAGCTGTCGAAGAGTTCGATATCGAAGAGATTGAAATTGAAGATGATGCTTTCTCTCCTTTTGTAGTCGGCAAAAAAGTCAAAGTCCTCATTCAGGACATGGACAAGGTTCGCTGGAAGCAAGAGCTTGAGGAGGACCGGGAGATTCTGGAAAAGCTCATTTCATCTGCTCAGGCAGTTAAAGCCCCGCAAGATGAAAAACTGCGACGGTTGAAGGAACTGATACAGCACAAGGTGACCAACCCGATTAATCCGGGAAATAAAAAAATCATCATTTTCACCGCATTTGCGGACACCGCAAAATATCTATACGAGCATACTGCAAAATGGGCACATAGAGAGCTCGGGGTTTATTCCGCCTTGGTGACTGGCTCTGGTGAAAACAAGACTGAGATGCCCGGTATCCGAAAAGATCTGGCGGCCATTATCACCTCCTTTTCTCCTATTTCAAAAGAGCGGGATAAGATTGATTCTGCTCTCACCGCTGAGATTGACCTGCTGATCGCCACAGACTGTATTTCAGAGGGACAAAACTTGCAGGACTGCGATTATCTGATCAACTATGACATCCACTGGAATCCGGTTCGGATCATTCAGCGCTTCGGGCGTGTTGATCGATTGGGCTCCAAGAATGACAAAATCCAGCTGGTGAATTTCTGGCCCAACATGGAGCTGGATGAATACATCAATCTGGAGGCCCGCGTTTCCGGGCGAATGGTCCTGCTTGATATTTCGGCCACCGGTGAGGAAAACGTCATTGAGTTTACCGATTCCGGGAAAATGAACGACCTCGACTATCGGCGAAAGCAGCTTGAAAAACTGCAGAACGAAGTTCTGGATATTGAGGATGTTGAGGGTGGCATTTCAATCACCGATCTTACCTTGAACGATTTCCGCATGGACCTTAGTGACTACATAAAAGAACATGAAAACCTGCTGGAGCGGATGCCACCGGGAGCTTTTGCTGTTGCCACTATTGACGACTCATTAAAGGGCGAGTTGTCTCCGGGAGTAATTTTCTGCCTTAAAAATGAAGGAGCACAAACCGTTTCGGACACCACCTACGCCCTGTCTCCCTACTATTTAGTCTATGTATCAAACGACGGTTCTGTCATTTTGCAGTTCACCCAAACAAAAAAGATTCTGGACCTGCTGAAAAAGATGAGCATCCATGGAAAATCAATTAATGGTGGAGCCACCACTCGGCTTTCCAGTTTGACACGCAAGGGCTCTGATATGTCGCATTACCGCAACCTGCTATCCAAAGCGGTACAGGCCCTGACCGGCGCAGCAGAAGAACGTGGTGTAGAAAGTCTCTTCTCTCCCGGCGGAACCGTCATTAGTAAAAACAGCTTTAAGGGCATGGATGACTTTGAAGTGGTCAGCTACCTGATCCTTCTGGGTGAGGAGGCAGACGATGCCAGATAATAAAAAAGCAGCCATTGAATATGTCTGGAATGCCATTTCCTTTCCCGAGGCGGCTCTCTTAGGCAAGCGGGTTCCTAAAAAGCAGTTTCTTGAAAGCGGCGAGCTTGTTGCCAGTGACAAAAAGTTGTTTAGGGAAAACGTGAAAAGCGTTTACTGGGAATATACCCTGAAATCCTCAACCTGTCCGGTTCTGCCCTTTAGGGATAATGAGCGGGAATATCTTGAGGTAGCAGTTCTGCAGGTCGAAATGAATTCCCCAAAAGGCCACAAACGAATTGCCGAGATCATCCACAGAGTCATCCCGTATCCCTTGATGCTGGGCTTCTATACCGAAAGCGGAGATATAGCCCTGAGTATCGCTCCCAAGCGTTTCAGCCAGGCCGAGCATGGAGCCTTTGTGGCTGAACGGTTTTTCACCACCGGCTGGATGAATTGTGACGGGCTGAACGAGCGGGAAGCCGCCTTTATCCAATCACTCGCGTGGAGCAATATGCCGCTTCAGAACTACGGGTCTTTATACAATGCCTGGACAGATCGGTTCACTGGATATGAGTGCTCTGTATTGTCTGGGACATTTGCCATCGGCAAAGCGGGTGATCGGCTCGAGCGGTTGACGCGTTGCCGGGAAATTGAATCAAGAATATCGGAACTGCGCGGGCAGCTTAAAAAAGCAGCTTTCAACCGGCAGGTGGAGCTGAATACACAAATCAAGAAATTTGAACAAGAGCTCAAGCAACTGGCTGCGAGTCTTTAATAAGAGAGGTTTAATCATGGAAAAAATGGATGGTAAAACAATGGATATCGTAGCCGAAAACGTTGGCAAGCTGAAGGAGCTGTTTCCTGAAGCCTTCACAGAAGGCAAGGTGGATTTTGAGGCACTAAAGGAAGTGCTCGGCACGTTTGTGGACGACCGCGATGAACGCTACAGCTTTACATGGAACGGTAAAAGCAAAGCCCGGATGATCGCCCAAACACCCAGCACCGGTACTTTGCGCCCCTGCAAGGAAGAATCAATTGATTGGGGCAGCACGCAGAATATTTTCATTGAAGGCGATAACCTTGAAGTGCTCAAACTCCTCCAGAAAAGCTATCACAAAAAAGTGAAGATGATCTATATCGATCCGCCATATAACACCGGCAAGGACTTTGTTTATAAAGACAATTTCAAGGACAACATCAAAAACTACAAAGAGATTACCGGTCAGGTGGATGGTGAAGGCCGTAATCTATCCAACAACCCGGAAACCAGTGGACGCTATCATACCGACTGGCTGAATATGATGTACCCGCGTTTGAAGCTGGCGAGGAATCTTCTGAAGGATGATGGTGTGATATTCATATCAATCGATGACAATGAAGTTTCAAACCTCCGTAAAATGTGTGATGAGGTTTTTGGAGATGAAAATTTTATAGCAATTTTTCCGTGGCGGTCTAGAACGGCCAAAGCAGATGTTCCCTTTGGTGTATCCTGTGATGTTGAATGGATTGTTTGTTATGGAAAGCCGTACTTCGTTGCTGGACGATTGGGTGAACGAAAATATTATCAATCAGATGACTTTTCTGAACCATGGCGAATGCAAGACTCTACGACTAACAAAACTAAAGAAGAACGTCCGAATTCATTTTTCACGATGATTAATCCAAAAAATGGTGAAGAATTTCCTGCTAACGAAACAAGAACATGGTGTGTAACGGAGGATACATTTCCTGAGTATTATAAAAATGGGAAAATTGTATTCCCTGGAGATTATGATTTCCTGAACATAAAACGCCCAGCCTTTCGAGTATTTGAAAACGAGGATCGTGAGAAGGCTTTTAAGAAATATGGGACAGAAGAGGTTCGTATGGCAATCTCTTCATATTTGCCAGAGAAGGATGTTGGGCGAACGGAGCATGGCTCAAAGGAGATTCGCAACCTTTTCGGACCACAAGTATTTTCTTATCCAAAACCAACAGGACTAATTAAGTTTTTTGTTGAGAATATCAGTGATCCAGATGCAATTATTATGGACTTTTTTGCCGGGTCTGGAACAACTGCTGATGCAATGATGCAACAAAATGCTTCTGATAAAGGAAATCGTAAATTTTTACTTGTCCAGCTACCGGAAGTTATCAATCCAACAAAGAATGAGCAGCAAACAGCAGCTCAATATTGTATCCAAAATAAACTGCCCTTAAAAATCACTGAGCTGACAAAAGCACGTATTTCACTTGCTGCTGCAAAAATCAAAGAAGAAAACCCTGAATATGATGGCGACCTTGGCTTCAAGGCTTTCAAACTCGACTCCACTAATATCAAACCGTGGGAAGTTGACTTTGATATGACGGAGCGCACCCTCGAAGACTTCATCTCCAACATCAAAACCGACCGTCGTGAGGAAGATGTCCTTTATGAAATTCTGCTCAAATACGGTCTGGATCTGACCCTGCCTATTAGCGAGCACACCATTGCCGGACAGAAGGTATTCGATATCGGCATGGGGGCACTCATTATCTGTCTTGCAGATGCCATCTCTCTCGAAGTGGTCGAAGGCATCGCCAAGCTGAAGGATGAACTCAATCCGGAAATCATGCGTGTGGTATTCAAGGACTCCGGTTTCAAAGATGATGTGGTGAAAACCAATGCGGTTCAGATTCTCAAACAGGCTGGCATTGTTGATGTAAGGAGCTTGTAAGATGAAGATACAATTTGATCCGAATCTGGACTTCCAGAAACAGGCCATAGAATCCGTTGCCGGTGTATTTGAAGGGCAGGAAATCTGTCAGACCAATTTTACCGTTGCTCCGCTGCAATACACCACCCAGCAGGTTATTCCCGGGATGGAAAACAATCTGGGTATAGGAAACCGCTTGAAACTGTTGGATGAGGATATTCATAAAAACATCCGCAAGATTCAGCTGAAAAATGGGCTGGCTCCTTCCGAAAAAATGGATTCCATGGATTTTACCGTGGAGATGGAGACCGGGACTGGGAAAACCTATGTCTATCTGCGCTCGATCTTTGAAATGAACCGGCTCTACGGATTCACCAAGTTTATTATTGTGGTGCCCTCTATCGCCATTAAGGGTATTTTTGCACGACCCCCAAAAAAGTATATTTTGAAGATTAACCGTGATTTTCGAGATAACTGTATACGCTGGCTTTGAGAAATTGTAATCCTTCATTAAAGTTTTGATCAAGAGCCCTTCAGCCCAGCTTTCTCGTAGCATTGCAACACTATCCTTGTCCAGCTTCTTTCTATTATAAATCCACAATCCTCTCAAACCTGTTGGCTCATGAAAAGTAACCACGATATATAGAGAGAGCGTTGCCCAACTTAAAAAAGTCTCACTGTTAGCCTGGCTGCACATCAATATGCACGGTCGCTACGAGTTCACCAGAGCCCAGGATGTCATTGATATGCAGGCAGTCCTGTAAGAACTGCTCAAGAGATCACTCAAAGAGGAATTGGTCGTATAATCTACAAAATATACTTTTTTGGGGGTTGTACAAAAATACCCATGTTGGATTGTCGGCCTGATGGTTGTATGGTGGGGGCGCCTATCTCTTCCGATTGTGGGTCCGTGTCTGCCTGTGGATCTTCGGCTATCTGCGGTATTGATAGGTACTCCATGTACTCTCTCTCTTGTTTTTCGGTTGCTGACACTCTGACACCATCATTCCAGGGAGTCTGGTCGAGGATTTCCAGGGCAGCGCATTTACCTTTCAAATGTTCAGTGATATTGCAGAGGTCGTTCATGTTCCGGGCAAATCTATCCATCTTCCAGACCACCAGTTTGATTGATGATCAAGAAAAAAAGATTACACAAAATGCAGATTTACAGATGCTTCCATCTTGTTACTGTTGCACTTCAAATATAGACCACTCCCCATGTTACTGTTGCTTTTTTTTGGAGGCTCCCGTTTTGTTACTGTTGCTTTTGGGTTTCAAACTCCTTTAGTGTTGGTTGATATAGAAGATCACTTATTTTTATGATAAAGATTGCCAATAGTTCCTGTGGCCCAGATTGTTTTTCCAGTAAAGGTCTTCAACCCTCTGCCCTCCAGCTCGGACTTGATATCTTTCAATATCATACCCTGGGCTTTCAGCTTGAGAATCAGTTTAATGACCTGCCCTTTATACCCCTCGATGTCGACCTCCATGTCAGGGGTGACAGAACCTGTAGGTATGGTGTCGCCTCCAGTTGGTGGTAGGGTGTAGGATGGTTCCTTTTCCTTAGTGTCTTTGGGCTTCTTCAAGGATTCGCCGTTTTTTACCCCTCCAGTAGGGGTAGTGGTGGTGTCAGCCTTTATTTTGTCCGTAGGTGTCGGGGTGGTGGGAGTGTTTGGTCCTATCTTTTCTGGTGGCGACCCCATGTTGAGTGGTCGGTCTGATGGTTGTATGGTGGGGGCGTCTATCTCTTCCGATTGTGGGTCCGTGTCGGCCTGTGGATCTGGTGTAAGGATGGGGTCAGATAGAAGTTTAATTCTCACACCCTCTAAGGCTTTAATTGTCTGTCCGGCTGCTGGCAGGGTGGCTGCATTGCTGGTCAATAAAGTAGTCAACCCGCTGATGGCTGTGGTAAGGGCATCAATCTTGCCGCCCAGGATATCAAGTTTATCCGGTTGTGGTGGTGTCGGGGAGGCGACGTCATCATCTTTATTTTGCAGATTCCCGATGATCTCATTCTTTGACATGCCCCTTTCATACCATGTATAAATTTTCCCGATCAGTTCGATTGTGTTTTCAGGGTACTTGTAAACTATCCCCACCTTTATAGGGGATGGGAGGCAATCTTTAAAGCGTTTCATATATCGTCGGACAGTATTGTCGCTGATCTTTAATTTATCGGCTATCTGCGGTATTGAAAGATGCTCCATGCGCTCTTCCTTTCTTGTTCTTCGGTTACGGACACCCTGACACCATCGCTCCATGGAGATTATCAAGAGTAGTGGTGACGGTCAAGATGTATTCGGTCCCCGACATTTGAAAAAAAGATCACACAAAATGCAGATTTACAGAGGGCTCCATTTTGTTACTGTTGCACTTGAAATATAGACTACTCCCCATGTTACTGTTGCCTTTTTTTAGGACTCTCCGTTTGTTACTGTTGCTTTTGTTAAAAACAATAATGTAACGCTTTTTGATCCCAAAGTTACAGGTTGGGCTTCAAACTCCTTTACAGGGGACGAAAGACAATCTTTAATTCACACTAAACGATTGTGCCATTCCTGTGGGTTCCGGGATGCATGGAAGATGCTGTAGATATATACCGTCCCTCCAGCGTGTTCATAAAAGATGGCGTATGGAAATCGCCTCACCAGTGCCCGTCGATATTCCTCGTGAACCTTAGCGTGAAGTTCAGGCATGCGACAAATAACCTGGATACAATCGTCCACGCAGTGGAGAAACTCTTCCCCCAGACCAGGTCGACGATATTCATACCAACAATATGCCTCATCAATGTCCTGTTGTGCTTCCGGTGCGATTATTAGTTCAGCGACCATAGAGACTCCGAGTTTTGCGCTTTACATCATCCCACGAAAGCCCCGAAGTCGGGTTATTCATTAAGTTGGTCTTCCGACGAGCCAACTCCTCCTTTTGCCATTCATACACAGGAACATCTGATGGGGAAGCAGCCAGATCGTCCCAGAGATCTTCCAATAGTTGAAGCTTTTCTGGTGGACTCAGGTTGAATATAGAAACTGTATTTAAATTCATTGTTACCTCCTGATAATAGTTTAACTCCAACTTCAAGCGGAATCTTTAATGGTTTCATTTAGTTTGGCAGGGTGTCCATGTCTTTTATCACATTGTAGACTGTACCACGGCAGACTCCGTATTCCTTGGATAGCGTGGTGGGATTCATCCCTGTTTGATTTTTTGTCCGAATTTCTTTTTTCTGCTCATCTGTGAGAGAGGATCTTCTGCCTAGGTGCTTACCCTTATCTTTGGCTGCCGCTATCCCGGCAAGCTGCCGTTCTTTGCGGAGATTGGTCTCAAACTCTGCAAAAACTCCAAGCATTTGCAGGAAGGCCCGGCCCGTTGCTGTAGTCGTGTCAATTTTCTGGTCCAGGATCTCCAAAGCGGCCCCTTTGATGTTTAGGTCCTCAATTATTTTGGTGAGGTCGTTCATGTTCCTGGCAAGCCTATCAAGTTTCCAGACTACCAGTTTATCACCTTTGCCGATCATGTCCAGGATGATGTTTAGGACAAACCTATCCTTTACCGTGGAACCGGACTTCTTTTCCTCCCGGAGCACTGCATCCGGATAAGCTGCCTTCAATGCATTCACTTGCATGTCTGTATTCTGGTCAAGTGTTGATACCCTGGCATAAGTGAAGATGCCCATGATGTCCCCCTCTATTAAAAAGGTCTAAAGTGTCAAAAACACCTTAGACCTTTTTGGAAAGGGTGTCAAAAATTAAAAAAACAACCTTTTTGACGGGGATTATATATGTGTCATAAAGGTATACCTTGTTGACAAAAGGTTATAAGAAGGATGGGATGCAGTATCAAGTTTGCCAAAGATAAGCTTGACAATTTAGGTACTGAGAAATCTTAAGGATAGGATAATAATACTTGAATCTGAATTGCTGGCTCGTTCATGTTTATATATTATAAAGTGGAATATGATCGAACCCCGTTTGATGCTATCTCAGGTCCATATAGTTTAACGTCAGAGTCACACTTTCCTATACGCGACCAACGCCTGAGAATAGTGTGCACTCATTCGTTAGTGTTTTTTATGGATTTAGTAATTAAAGGCTTATGAAGAGCAAAATATTTTATTCTATCTTTGTTCCTACTATTTAAAAACATTTCCTCTAATTGTTTAGAAGCAGATATTTCTTCATTTGCAATTTCAATAAGTGCTATCCACTCATATTCAAGAGGTTCATAGCCTTTCCATGAAAGCATGAAGTCAAAGTGTGCACCGTGTCTAAATAGTCTACCAGGTAAAGGATAATGCTTGCGGTTACCAATAAAAATGCCATACCTCAAATAGGGATGAACATATTTATGAGCAGATGCCTTCTGGCTGTAAGTAATAGCGTCATGAGTTGTTACACTATTTATTTTGGTTTCTATTACTACTCTGGGTTTCCATTTCTTTTCACCTGTAGACTCATAAATAAGAATATCTGTTTCGTACCCCATTTCATTGTATAAAGATGAGCCTTCATCGTACTCAATGATTTCATTAGCATAAGTAAGTTTCTTGCCTGCCTGAACATGGAACCCTGATAGCTCTGTATCAAGTCGTTCAGCGACCAATTTTGCCCATTCTGTTTCTTTCATATATTTCTTCACTAATGTTTAACTCACTGGCTTGTCCATGTGCAGTGGCTTGTTGATAGGCCCGGGTAAGTGGGGTGGATAATTCACCTTAACTGCCGCTGAAGTGTTGCTTCGCTTTGTCCGTCATAACGCAGTTATGCGGCTGCGAAGCAACGCTTCAGCGGTAGCATAAAATCGGACAATTGTCCAGCCCGCTCCCGGATGTCCATTCAACGTCGCTATTCAGCCGCGCGGTTTTTTGCGTCGGCTGAAATAGCTTTGTTGGGCAATTGAGTTTAATTTTCAAGTTCATGCCCTGTTTCAGCAAATTGAGCATTATTTATATGCGCCGATGAACAAACAAGATTTCGAAATTTCTTTCGGATTAACTTCAGAGAATGGGGGGCATCCCACGAAAATTGCAACAGATTTATTTGGCGATAATGTTGCAACTAAATCGAATTGGATTCCTCCAAATGTCATTAGACCAGACCAGCTCTCGGTTGAAGATTCATATTGCATTTCTGATATTGATACAATGCCAGTGCAATTGCCTGTATCGCAAGAAATACTGCCTATTGATTCTGTTATAGGAACACCATTAGAATCAATGCTCACGAGAATGGCTGAGTATATCCCATCAATGTCAGAGTCAGCGTATGTGGTCGTCATCCAAAGAGTATCCGAATCACAATCTGTTGCATTATTTTCAGCTCCAAACTCATACTCAAAATCCAAGTTTTCGTATGTCAGTGTGACCTCAATATTTCCTTGTATGAGCGGAATTGTGATTATTTCTTGTTGTGCGTCGGGATGTGCAGAATCGGCTGAAATTTCATGTGTGCGATAAGCATTACTCCCTGGATATATACATAATGGGTTCTCATTCTCGTTCAATTGGTGACCACAAAGCGCATAGGCGGTTTCACTTTCTACAAATGACTGCAATTCAGAAGTAGATATGTAATATGCCTCACTACAACCGACTGAACGCCCATTGCCTGAATCCCGCCTGACAGTGGAATGAAGCTCACCAGGACTTCCATTCTCATTCAGGATTGCAAATGCATCCTCGAATAGATCTGAATTGTTTTGCTCAGAGTTGCTACTGCCGCCCCCGCCACCGCAAGCCGATATAAAAATTACAATAAAAACAAACGATATTAGATGTCTCATGACCTTTTCCCTCCTATCCGGTGTAATAGATGAGCGTATCGCATTTGTGCGAAAGCTATAAGATGAGCCCCAACGCCGCTAATCAGCCGCGCGGCTTTTTGCGTCGGCTGCATTAGCTTGGTTATGTTTCCGCAAGTAAAATTTCTTCAGCTGCCTTAAGTGATCGTCCGTTTTCATCTATCCAGCTTTGAGGCCCTGACCTGCTAGTTCCGGCAACCAAGACTGCTGCATATGAAGATGAACTCAAAATACTGTCCTTTGTGAGCTTAAAATTCTCTCCATTTGGGACCAACGTTCCATCTGCTATCCATTTTTCACGAATTGACAAAGTTTTTCCGGGCATACTCTTGCTGGTTTTACCTGAAATATCAGAGCCTTTAAAAAGAACGAAGCCATCATCAGTTTGTTGACCTGTAGCGTTTAAATCACGAATAGAAAAATTAAAAATGAATCTTGATAGTTTTGGTTTTGACGGAACTTCATTCTGTAGAGATTCAACAACTTTTATCGGTTCAAGAACTCTATGACCGAGCGTCCCCATGATTATTCTTAAATTATGAATATACTCTTCCATTGAGTCTTTGTCGGCACGTGGAAGCAAAGACTCTGTTGGCGTATTCCCGTTTTCAATTTTATATCTATCCGCCCCTGGCTGCACATCAATATGCACGGTCGCTACGAGTTCACCAGAGCCCGGGAAGTCATTGATATGCAGGCAGTCCTGTAAGAACTGCTCAAGAGATCACTCAAAGAGGAATTGGTCGTATAATCTACAAAATATACTTTTTTGGGGGTTGTACAAAAATACCCATGTTGGATTGTCGGCCTGATGGTTGTATGGTGGGGGCGCCTATCTCTTCCGATTGTGGGTCCGTGTCTGCCTGTGGATCTTCGGCTATCTGCGGTATTGATAGGTACTCCATGTACTCTCTCTCTTGTTTTTCGGTTGCTGACACTCTGACACCATCATTCCAGGGAGTCTGGTCGAGGATTTCCAGGGCAGCGCATTTACCTTTCAAATGTTCAGTGATATTGCAGAGGTCGTTCATGTTCCGGGCAAATCTATCCATCTTCCAGACCACCAGTTTGATTGATGATCAAGAAAAAAAGATTACACAAAATGCAGATTTACAGATGCTTCCATCTTGTTACTGTTGCACTTCAAATATAGACCACTCCCCATGTTACTGTTGCTTTTTTTTGGAGGCTCCCGTTTTGTTACTGTTGCTTTTGGGTTTCAAACTCCTTTAGTGTTGGTTGATATAGAAGATCACTTATTTTTATGATAAAGATTGCCAATAGTTCCTGTGGCCCAGATTGTTTTTCCAGTAAAGGTCTTCAACCCTCTGCCCTCCAGCTCGGACTTGATATCTTTCAATATCATACCCTGGGCTTTCAGCTTGAGAATCAGTTTAATGACCTGCCCTTTATACCCCTCGATGTCGACCTCCATGTCAGGGGTGACAGAACCTGTAGGTATGGTGTCGCCTCCAGTTGGTGGTAGGGTGTAGGATGGTTCCTTTTCCTTAGTGTCTTTGGGCTTCTTCAAGGATTCGCCGTTTTTTACCCCTCCAGTAGGGGTAGTGGTGGTGTCAGCCTTTATTTTGTCCGTAGGTGTCGGGGTGGTGGGAGTGTTTGGTCCTATCTTTTCTGGTGGCGACCCCATGTTGAGTGGTCGGTCTGATGGTTGTATGGTGGGGGCGTCTATCTCTTCCGATTGTGGGTCCGTGTCGGCCTGTGGATCTGGTGTAAGGATGGGGTCAGATAGAAGTTTAATTCTCACACCCTCTAAGGCTTTAATTGTCTGTCCGGCTGCTGGCAGGGTGGCTGCATTGCTGGTCAATAAAGTAGTCAACCCGCTGATGGCTGTGGTAAGGGCATCAATCTTGCCGCCCAGGATATCAAGTTTATCCGGTTGTGGTGGTGTCGGGGAGGCGACGTCATCATCTTTATTTTGCAGATTCCCGATGATCTCATTCTTTGACATGCCCCTTTCATACCATGTATAAATTTTCCCGATCAGTTCGATTGTGTTTTCAGGGTACTTGTAAACTATCCCCACCTTTATAGGGGATGGGAGGCAATCTTTAAAGCGTTTCATATATCGTCGGACAGTATTGTCGCTGATCTTTAATTTATCGGCTATCTGCGGTATTGAAAGATGCTCCATGCGCTCTTCCTTTCTTGTTCTTCGGTTACGGACACCCTGACACCATCGCTCCATGGAGATTATCAAGAGTAGTGGTGACGGTCAAGATGTATTCGGTCCCCGACATTTGAAAAAAAGATCACACAAAATGCAGATTTACAGAGGGCTCCATTTTGTTACTGTTGCACTTGAAATATAGACTACTCCCCATGTTACTGTTGCCTTTTTTTAGGACTCTCCGTTTGTTACTGTTGCTTTTGTTAAAAACAATAATGTAACGCTTTTTGATCCCAAAGTTACAGGTTGGGCTTCAAACTCCTTTACAGGGGACGAAAGACAATCTTTAATTCACACTAAACGATTGTGCCATTCCTGTGGGTTCCGGGATGCATGGAAGATGCTGTAGATATATACCGTCCCTCCAGCGTGTTCATAAAAGATGGCGTATGGAAATCGCCTCACCAGTGCCCGTCGATATTCCTCGTGAACCTTAGCGTGAAGTTCAGGCATGCGACAAATAACCTGGATACAATCGTCCACGCAGTGGAGAAACTCTTCCCCCAGACCAGGTCGACGATATTCATACCAACAATATGCCTCATCAATGTCCTGTTGTGCTTCCGGTGCGATTATTAGTTCAGCGACCATAGAGACTCCGAGTTTTGCGCTTTACATCATCCCACGAAAGCCCCGAAGTCGGGTTATTCATTAAGTTGGTCTTCCGACGAGCCAACTCCTCCTTTTGCCATTCATACACAGGAACATCTGATGGGGAAGCAGCCAGATCGTCCCAGAGATCTTCCAACAGTTGAAGCTTTTCTGGTGGACTCAGGTTGAATATAGAAACTGTATTTAAATTCATTGTTACCTCCTGATAATAGTTTAACTCCAACTTCAAGCGGAATCTTTAATGGTTTCATTTAGTTTGGCAGGGTGTCCATGTCTTTTATCACATTGTAGACTGTACCACGGCAGACTCCGTATTCCTTGGATAGCGTGGTGGGATTCATCCCTGTTTGATTTTTTGTCCGAATTTCTTTTTTCTGCTCATCTGTGAGAGAGGATCTTCTGCCTAGGTGCTTACCCTTATCTTTGGCTGCCGCTATCCCGGCAAGCTGCCGTTCTTTGCGGAGATTGGTCTCAAACTCTGCAAAAACTCCAAGCATTTGCAGGAAGGCCCGGCCCGTTGCTGTAGTCGTGTCAATTTTCTGGTCCAGGATCTCCAAAGCGGCCCCTTTGATGTTTAGGTCCTCAATTATTTTGGTGAGGTCGTTCATGTTCCTGGCAAGCCTATCAAGTTTCCAGACTACCAGTTTATCACCTTTGCCGATCATGTCCAGGATGATGTTTAGGACAAACCTATCCTTTACCGTGGAACCGGACTTCTTTTCCTCCCGGAGCACTGCATCCGGATAAGCTGCCTTCAATGCATTCACTTGCATGTCTGTATTCTGGTCAAGTGTTGATACCCTGGCATAAGTGAAGATGCCCATGATGTCCCCCTCTATTAAAAAGGTCTAAAGTGTCAAAAACACCTTAGACCTTTTTGGAAAGGGTGTCAAAAATTAAAAAAACAACCTTTTTGACGGGGATTATATATGTGTCATAAAGGTATACCTTGTTGACAAAAGGTTATAAGAAGGATGGGATGCAGTATCAAGTTTGCCAAAGATAAGCTTGACAATTTAGGTACTGAGAAATCTTAAGGATAGGATAATAATACTTGAATCTGAATTGCTGGCTCGTTCATGTTTATATATTATAAAGTGGAATATGATCGAACCCCGTTTGATGCTATCTCAGGTCCATATAGTTTAACGTCAGAGTCACACTTTCCTATACGCGACCAACGCCTGAGAATAGTGTGCACTCATTCGTTAGTGTTTTTTATGGATTTAGTAATTAAAGGCTTATGAAGAGCAAAATATTTTATTCTATCTTTGTTCCTACTATTAAAAAACATTTCCTCTAATTGTTTAGAAGCAGATATTTCTTCATTTGCAATTTCAATAAGTGCTATCCACTCATATTCAAGAGGTTCATAGCCTTTCCATGAAAGCATGAAGTCAAAGTGTGCACCGTGTCTAAATAGTCTACCAGGTAAAGGATAATGCTTGCGGTTACCAATAAAAATGCCATACCTCAAATAGGGATGAACATATTTATGAGCAGATGCCTTCTGGCTGTAAGTAATAGCGTCATGAGTTGTTACACTATTTATTTTGGTTTCTATTACTACTCTGGGTTTCCATTTCTTTTCACCTGTAGACTCATAAATAAGAATATCTGTTTCGTACCCCATTTCATTGTATAAAGATGAGCCTTCATCGTACTCAATGATTTCATTAGCATAAGTAAGTTTCTTGCCTGCCTGAACATGGAACCCTGATAGCTCTGTATCAAGTCGTTCAGCGACCAATTTTGCCCATTCTGTTTCTTTCATATATTTCTTCACTAATGTTTAACTCACTGGCTTGTCCATGTGCAGTGGCTTGTTGATAGGCCCGGGTAAGTGGGGTGGATAATTCACCTTAACTGCCGCTGAAGTGTTGCTTCGCTTTGTCCGTCATAACGCAGTTATGCGGCTGCGAAGCAACGCTTCAGCGGTAGCATAAAATCGGACAATTGTCCAGCCCGCTCCCGGATGTCCATTCAACGTCGCTATTCAGCCGCGCGGTTTTTTGCGTCGGCTGAAATAGCTTTGTTGGGCAATTGAGTTTAATTTTCAAGTTCATGCCCTGTTTCAGCAAATTGAGCATTATTTATATGCGCCGATGAACAAACAAGATTTCGAAATTTCTTTCGGATTAACTTCAGAGAATGGGGGGCATCCCACGAAAATTGCAACAGATTTATTTGGCGATAATGTTGCAACTAAATCGAATTGGATTCCTCCAAATGTCATTAGACCAGACCAGCTCTCGGTTGAAGATTCATATTGCATTTCTGATATTGATACAATGCCAGTGCAATTGCCTGTATCGCAAGAAATACTGCCTATTGATTCTGTTATAGGAACACCATTAGAATCAATGCTCACGAGAATGGCTGAGTATATCCCATCAATGTCAGAGTCAGCGTATGTGGTCGTCATCCAAAGAGTATCCGAATCACAATCTGTTGCATTATTTTCAGCTCCAAACTCATACTCAAAATCCAAGTTTTCGTATGTCAGTGTGACCTCAATATTTCCTTGTATGAGCGGAATTGTGATTATTTCTTGTTGTGCGTCGGGATGTGCAGAATCGGCTGAAATTTCATGTGTGCGATAAGCATTACTCCCTGGATATATACATAATGGGTTCTCATTCTCGTTCAATTGGTGACCACAAAGCGCATAGGCGGTTTCACTTTCTACAAATGACTGCAATTCAGAAGTAGATATGTAATATGCCTCACTACAACCGACTGAACGCCCATTGCCTGAATCCCGCCTGACAGTGGAATGAAGCTCACCAGGACTTCCATTCTCATTCAGGATTGCAAATGCATCCTCGAATAGATCTGAATTGTTTTGCTCAGAGTTGCTACTGCCGCCCCCGCCACCGCAAGCCGATATAAAAATTACAATAAAAACAAACGATATTAGATGTCTCATGACCTTTTCCCTCCTATCCGGTGTAATAGATGAGCGTATCGCATTTGTGCGAAAGCTATAAGATGAGCCCCAACGCCGCTAATCAGCCGCGCGGCTTTTTGCGTCGGCTGCATTAGCTTGGTTATGTTTCCGCAAGTAAAATTTCTTCAACTGCCTTAAGTGATCGTCCGTTTTCATCTATCCAGCTTTGAGGCCCTGACCTGCTAGTTCCGGCAACCAAGACTGCTGCATATGAAGATGAACTCAAAATACTGTCCTTTGTGAGCTTAAAATTCTCTCCATTTGGGACCAACGTTCCATCTGCTATCCATTTTTCACGAATTGACAAAGTTTTTCCGGGCATACTCTTGCTGGTTTTACCTGAAATATCAGAGCCTTTAAAAAGAACGAAGCCATCATCAGTTTGTTGACCTGTAGCGTTTAAATCACGAATAGAAAAATTAAAAATGAATCTTGATAGTTTTGGTTTTGACGGAACTTCATTCTGTAGAGATTCAACAACTTTTATCGGTTCAAGAACTCTATGACCGAGCGTCCCCATGATTATTCTTAAATTATGAATATACTCTTCCATTGAGTCTTTGTCGGCACGTGGAAGCAAAGACTCTGTTGGCGTATTCCCGTTTTCAATTTTATATCTATCCGCCTCAATACTTATAGCTGTAAGTCGAGATTCAAGGTACTTTATATGACCCTTTGTTAAATTTTCATCTTTACTCGTAAAAATGATAACTTCATTCCAAAAATCTTGATTTTTATCTTGTTGACTTAGACGTTTGACGACATTTTCAGATTCACCTATATACGCTCGATCACCTGTTTCAGCAGTTTGTTTCTCAAGTAAAAAATATACGCCTGGCCGTTGAGCTTCAGACCAATCTTTAAGCTCATTTAAACGGCTGCGTGGGCATGCTATAGCTTGACCAGACCAATTTGCAATTTCAACATGGCGGATTCCTGATGGTGCCCCATCCGCAAGGTAAATTGTCACTTTTCTACCGAATGCCATTGTTTTCCTCTTTGAAACATAACGCCTGAATTAAGCCGAGCCGCGAAGCGGCTTCGGCTTGAATGAATTGTTAGCGCTCAACCGATTTGGTGACGATGTAGTGTGTTTCATAACCGCGACCGGTTGGCCAATTGTCTCGTTTAACCTCGTGTGTGAACTCTCCGGAGGTTTCTACGGCTGCGCGGCCCGCTGAGATTGCAGAAAGAACATTTGCGGGAATTTCATTTCCTGTTGCTTTGAGGGCAAGGGTCCTTGACGCGGCGGCCAACTCTTTAGTTGCTGCGGAAGCGCTAGCTGGCTGGTTGTAATTTAGTACTAGCTTCACCGTGTCTGCGACATTCGACGTGCCAGTGACGTAGTACGCCAGATTGTTCGGCAGTCCAGCGGATGACGCGCCTATGTCTTTGTACGGAGAGGAGCAGTGGTACTCATCTTCAAAGTCGTGTTTGTATCCGCGTGTTACCAAGATCGGATTCAAGAATGAGCAGGCATCGTTCGGTGACCAACCGACGCGTATGGCTGGCTTTTCTGGCTGTGGGGTGGCGGCAGCCTCCGCTGCATCTGCGGCGACGGCCGCCTCAGTAGCAACTGAGTCGATAGGCGGCGGATTGTGGCTGCTGTCTGAGCAGCCAATCAGAAATGCCACGGCTATAACTAATGGAAGGGTTAGAACTTTCATGCTGCGGTAATCTCCGTTTGAGCGCTAACGCCGCCAGCAGGGGCTGGCGAACCGCGCAGCGGTTTGGCAGTCCCTCTGGCTGGCCTTGTTAGGTACCCTTTTTGGTACTTTCAGGTGGCTGACGCTGCTGGCAGGAAATTTCGTCAATGCACACCATTCCAACTCCATCTGGATTATCTTTTAGATCAAGGATGTTGAAATTTGCCTCACACCTCTTGCATTTACTGTGCTGAATCATTCGAGTTACCTATAAAACTAATGTCATTTTTAATAAATCTATAACCCCAATACAAAATAATCGGGAGGCAGAACAGTAGAGCGGCAGCTGGCTCTTCGAACAGTACCAAGAGGGGGAGTATTGCGTATACGATGCTTACTACGATTGCGATTCTATCTTTCTTTGTCATAGACTTTTCCTTAGTTTGCGATGGATGTTGATTTACTTTGTCACCTAACGCTTGAGCTCAGCCAACCGAAACCGCGTAGCGGTTTTGGGTCGGCTGCAGCGAATTGTTAGGTTAAAAACCTATACAAAAGAGCAATACTTGTAATTGAAAAAATCATTGGGCCAAAAAGCTCAAATAATAATGTAATGCCATTGGAAAACTTTATGAACAGGGTTTTATAAGTACGTCGTATAACTTCATTTTTCTTATTTATTTCGTGTATTTCGCCACTTACCGTACCAATTTCATAATCATCTTCACGCTCGTTATTGAAGCACTCGTCAGCTGTAAGCCCTATAGTGTCGCCAGTTGTTTTCGATGTTTTAGTCGATATGAGGTCGGGCAGGTAGTACTGAAGCAACTCTACCGTGGATAGCATAACAAACCTTATCAAAAAATATGATGATATAGTTAATATAAACCATCCCAAAATAGATTCATTCCCTTCTAAATCCAATCCTATTGCCGTCACCTTATTTGGCAATGTCTTTGTAAGAGAAACAAACAACGCTACGGCAGATGCCAAGAGCATTTTAGTTTTTGTTTTCTCCAGCCCTTCGCTGACTTCTAGCATATATTAATCCATGTCTTTCAATAACTTGTTGAATTGCAACTAACACCACCAAAAGTGTTATAGCAATTAGTGTATGTTGATGTGGGCGTGTTCTTCCGTATACTTTCGGTCGTGTCTTTCAGTGATTGATTTAGATCAGCCCAAGCTTTTGCTGCCGCAGCCGCAGCATCTTGTGCTTGTTGATATTTAAACTGCTGAACTTTCAAAGCAAAATTCATATCTTGCTCTAAATTTGGTGCGTCCGGACGAGGTGCAGTTATCCTGACACTATCTGGATATTGAGTAAGAGGCACCGTTCCGTATCTATTCTGTGCACCGCTAACCCAAGTTGCTGTACAACCTGATAAGTTTAGTTCAGTTTGGCCTTTGATATTCTTTTTTGGAATATATAGAGTCTCTGGCGTATATCCCCAATTTTTTCCATCGCAAACCAACGCAGCTCCTTGCGGGCTTGAGTCAAATTGAATTGCATATTGGCTGTTTGCGCACCCAGACAGAAAAATTACGACAACCATCACAATGTGGAACTTGCTCATCTCGCTCTCCCAAAACCTAACGGTGAGCTCACCTGCCAGGGCTATAACCTCACAGGAAACCGATGAGCTGACACCTGGTCAGGTTTAGCGCTAGGTTAGCGCTTTGATTTGTCTAATTGCTACAACAAAATAAAGTTGTAACAGCTCGTAATCAAGTGCTTTCATGTTGTTCGTAAATTGTAGGGTTTTATCAATATTTCTGCTGAAATACCCAAGCCATTTTGTAGTTTTCTAATCATGTTGATCGATAGAGCACGCTTCTTGTTTAATATTTCCGATACTCTTGCTCTTGATCCCAAAAATGGAATTAAATCCTTGCGGGAAAGACCCTGGCTTTCCATTTGGTGAATGATAGCTTCAACTGGCTCAGGAGGTAAAATAGGATAATGTTTTTCCTCGTATGCCTCAATTAAGGTAACAAGCACATCAAGGCTGTCCCCGTCAGGTGTATCTATTTTTGCGTGCATTAAATTTTCAACTGCTTGCAATGCTTCAGTGTAATCAGTTTTTGTTTTGATAGGTTTAATATTCATGGTTTCACCTCAAATAGTTGTTGCGTCAATTTTGTCATATTCTTTGTGGCTACCCACAAAACGAATATAAACAACACCAAAATCATAATTGACTGCTGCCACGAGACGGTATGTATTTCCTTTAATATTGAAAACCACACGATTATTGGCAACAAAGCTAGCATTTCTATAATCAGTTTTTATATCACTTGGAATTTTCCAGTCCGCTAATTTTGCTTTTGCGTGCCAAGCCTTTAATGACTGTTCGGCATCTGAATAAACTCCCCAAAACTCTCTCAATATTTTTTTCGAAATTATTCTCATATACAAGAATATAGCGCATTACCATTTTGGGATCAAGTTTTTATTTTTACTTTGGATTTAGGAGGTTATTTTTGAGGCGCTAACGATTGAGCTGAGGGGCCGGACGTCTTGAACCCGAGACCTCAGATAAAAGTTTTTATTTTCTTAAACCACATACTTCCGAAAAAGTGCGCAGTACGCCCGGTCCCACTCAAGCGACAGGTTAGCTTTCAATGTCGCTAAGGTGTTGCTCAATTGACTCAGGGTCTTGTAAGCGCCATCCTTTAAAATGGTAGACTCGCTTGGTAACACGCCGCCCTCCCGCACCAACACCCACAGAGGCTGTCTGGCTTGCTTGGTTAACGGACAACCCAACTTTTCCTTTACCTGATGTGTCGTAAAACTCCTCTATTTCCACTTCTTCCGCATTGTCGATACGTCGAGCAATAGCAAGTTCCTGTTCAATTCGTGCTTGTTGCTGTGCGAATTGCATCTGGAGTGTCTGCTTAGCCACTTCCTCTTCGAGTTGTTCCAGACCTTTGTCCGAAGCGTTCGCAATAGACGTTGCTGCTTTTTCAGCCCCCTCAGCAATAAGCCACGAAACTGGACTAGTATACTTTAAAGCTGTTTTTGTTGCATCCCAAATCGACATACTCCTCCTTCTTTCTTGCCCCAACGGTAAGCTCACCTGCCGCGCGAATAGCCTCCGAAAAAATCGATGAGCTGCTCGCGGTGTCGGGTAGCCTGGGGCTGTTTCCAGCCCCAGGCCCCCTAAAAACCGTACGTGAGACTTTCACCTCATACGGCTCAAGCATTGATAAAGTTCTTTTCAAAACCCGGCAGTATCGGTTTACACCTCTACTGCCTTCTCGATACGTGCTTGTAAACGATTTACTTTGTTCGGCAAAGCCTCCCAAAGCTCTCCAGGCCGTCAATGACATAACAGTCACCGTCTATCCTCACCATGAAGATAAAACCGTCCAAACGTTTCCCGGGATTCAACACCCGTCGGAAGTCTGTTCACTTTCGTGCCGGGGAATTCCCCGTATCTGCCCCATTACAGAACAGCATTCGCTTTTTCCGACCTCCTCTACCCACTTATCTATCGGCTCGCCTTGCGACTCACTTTCCATACTTAAATGGAGACAGTTGGGCTTACCCTGTTCCACTGATATTACACAATGGGTTAGCGTCTGTCTATTCGCCGGGGGAATCATGGATCACGTGGGATGAAACCTGATCATCACAACCATACCCCTTACCATTTTGGTTAAGGCCTGTCAGCATCTTTGGCCTTTTAACGCTCACGGCGTTTATCAACAGTTCACATGTGTTACGCATACCATCATTCTTAGCTCCCAACCGGCTTGATGCTGCCAGAGTTGAGCTTGCCTCAAGACTTGCTCTCCAGGTCTTTCGACCAAGGGCTTCATTGTCCCCCGGGCTTCATTGTCCCCCGGGCTTCATTGTCCCCCGGGCTTCATACAAAACCGTTACCAGTAATGCATGCCGGGGTAAGAAACTGCCGGTGATACGGCAGGTTAAATTGCATTAGTTAACAATAATATCAGTGACTTCAGGTCGCACCAGGTTTAGCGATTGGTTCGGCCTTGTATCTCCAGTCTTTATATTGCGTTTGTGATGTAATGCAATTGAATTATTCCCATTTTTAGCAAATTTTTAATGTTAACACCGTTTAAAACTTATTAATCAAAGATTCTCGTTTTTCGATGTATTCTTCTTCGGTTATCAGCTTTTTTTCTTTTAGATGATTCAGTTCCAGCAATTTTATTTCGAGGGTGGTAGGTGAAGGTGAATGATTGGTTAAGTGAGGTTGAGATGTGGTATCTTCAGTGGTTATTTCTTCCCCTGTTCCAAAGATGTAATGAATGTGAGTTCTTTTATTACAATCTTTTTGAGTATAGCTAAAATCAAGCTGCCAGTCAGATATTTGTATAGGGCGTGAAGGGCAATCAAAGAATATAGCTTTTTTGACCTGCGCTCCTGGTTGAACTTCTATGGTTGTCAATACTTTTGCTTCGCAAAATTTACTAATAATACCGTTAGCACGTGCTGCTTTCGATACCGGAATAGGCCCTAAAATTACAATCCCCCGTAAAACTGCAGCACCGATATCATACTGTTGCCTTTTTATGGCAGCGGTAACTGAAAGCTGTGTTCTTTGTTTCCCCTCAGGATCTGAAAGGGTAAAGTTTTCAGAGTTTAGCTTGATAGGGGCATCTGTTTGGTTGTTTATATATATCTCTATGGGTAGCATATATGCCGAACGTGAGGGATAAATAGTGACGTAGCCATTAAAAAATATGAATTCTGGAGTTAGTTTAATCTCTATACCATCTGGCATGTTAATTTTACCGGCAATTGCCAATTTGTTAGCTGAACTTTTTCTTTTGATAGAATTTGATGTGTTTTCTGCTTCAATGGCCAAGTCGCCGGAGTTGCAAATTGCTACATCTTCCATTATTTTTAAATTTTCAGGGGAATTCGGCATAATTAACCTTAGAACTTTTATTGCATAATGCCGAGTATCTTCATCATCATCTGTTTTTGCCAAAATTACGACCTTTGGAATTGCTTCTTGAGCTGAGAGTTTGAGCCTTGAGATACGCTGTAGAGCAGCCCGTCGTGTTCGTGGTTTAGGGTCATCGAGAGCTTGAATTAGGTTTGGCAGTATTTCCCTAGATCTCAGTTGTCCTTTATTAATTTCGTAAGCAGTGTACCATTGGTGACAACCAGTAGTTGTTGAAATTGCAGTTACACAAAGGAAAATTGAGATTATGAGTTTGATTTTTCGTTGGGTGTAAAATGATTTGTTTATCATGGTTTTTTTATTGTAGCTCCCCTTGCTGGATAAATTTAGGTAGAACCCACACTCTCACAGTAAATTCATCAGTTGCGTTTCCTTGTGTTTCGCCGCCGAACGAATTAATCAGCGGCGCGGCTTTTTGTGTCCGCTGAATTTAAGGGTTAGGTGATTTAAAATTCTATCTACTATGGGTTTTCCTTCCTAATTTTTATTGCTTCCTCGACGGCATTTGCCAAATGCTGAGAAATCCACGCATACTTTTCTTTACTGGTAGAACCACCGGGATTATAGCACTTTACAATGGTTGAAAGTTTTTTTTGGGTTGTTCCATGAGTAATATAGTCAAATGGATTATTTCCTTTTGTTGAAGTTTCTCCAGCAAGGTTCTTAATCCCGTGAATATAAATGCCCACCACTCCCATTCCAGCTGTCCATGATTCAACTATCTCGTGATTTATCCATTTCCTATTTGCGGTACCGCTGCCGACCAATATAACAGTGCATGATTTGCCGGTCATTTGATTTGCAATCCAGCGCTTAATTGCGGCTTCACCGCCCTTTGTTACTGTCTCCCAATCATTATCAGAAGCTGGTCTGTTTCCCTCGATTGAACCAATCTGCCGGATTTGTGCAGCTCGTTGGCAATCGGGAATGTAATGAAAGCTATAAAAGCATTTTCGAGCCATAATACCCCCTCATATTTGGATTAACATAACAATTATTACTGCAGTGATTAGTGCCCCATGGAAAACAATTAATGTTTTCGAAATAAATGCAGAACTCCATTCAATAAAACCGCTATGAGCCTCACGAGTGTCCATTGAAAAATCGATGTTCTCCGCCTCTAATATGCGCACCTTTTCATAAAGTTTTCGATATGCACGTTCCAATGAAAGGAAATAGCCGTCAAGCGCCCAAAAGGCAATAGCAGGAAAATACGCCAAAAAAATAAATTTCACATTGGAGTTATTCGCTGATAAGGCAAATAGCGCAGACACGAGCACAACACTCCATCCTTTAAGCAGAAAAGAATTTGTTGAAAGCCGGTTTATCACCCCTTGAATGAATTCTAAATGCTTTAATTTTCTATCCATAAAATCCTCAAATGCAGGTATTAAATAAAAAGTAGCGCTACTCACCTAATGTTTAACTCACTGGCTTGTCCATGTGCAGTGGCTTGTTGATAGGCCCGGGTAAGTGGGGTGGATAATTCACCTTAACTGCCGCTGAAGTGTTGCTTCGCTTTGTCCGTCATAACGCAGTTATGCGGCTGCGAAGCAACGCTTCAGCGGTAGCATAAAATCGGACAATTGTCCAGCCCGCTCCCGGATGTCCATTCAATGTTTAACTCACTGGCTTGTCCATGTGCAGTGGCTTGTTGATAGGCCCGGGTAAGTGGGGTGGATAATTCACCTTAACTGCCGCTGAAGTGTTGCTTCGCTTTGTCCGTCATAACGCAGTTATGCGGCTGCGAAGCAACGCTTCAGCGGTAGCATAAAATCGGACAATTGTCCAGCCCGCTCCCGGATGTCCATTCAACGCCGGCAATAACCAGCGCCGATTTAGTGGTTAAATTTTAGCAAACCGGCCATCTTCTAAGAAGCCCCGGCAATGAAAACCGCATGATATGAGGCGTCTGTGTTAATTGCCCTTGTTCGGCCATTTAACAAGCTAATATTATTTTATAATTACATGAGGAATACACATATTTTTTATAGTTGAATAGTGATTGACTCTTGTTCACCCAAGATGAGTTTTACAAAGTCTGCTAATTGAAAAATTGCTTTTGCTTTGTCAATTAGCAGGTTAACGAAAACACCTCGCGACCACTCTAAGGGCATGATTTTATGAAGCTCCTCAAGAAATTCTTGCTTGTCTTGATCTCGATGATATTCATGAGCATTTAGCCAAGTAAAGAGCATTTTTTCTGAATTAATAATTTGATCATTTGATTTCATTACCTTCTGTCTTTGCATTAATTTTCCTGAAAATAGATCGAGAAGGAATGGCAGAATTGGAGGTATTGAGTTTTTAAGTTTTCTTTCGATCATTTTGCGTATTTTCTGAAAGTTATACGGTTCTTTTTCTAATATGAGGGGGCGTAATCGATGAAGAAAACCGAACAAGTCATCATCATGAGGCATCTTCACCGACCATGTAATACCTACATCTTTATCCCATTTGAAATTTAGGTTTACTCCTGAACCATTTTTTACAAATCTTGTCGTATGAAGTTCAATGACGGAATTAAGATACAACTGTAGTTTCCCCATTTCATCTTCTGTAAATGCAATGCTTATCTCAGAAGCTTCACCGGAGTTAGGATCATTTGATTTCAGTCTTACATTGTGTGCCATATTATTCCAGCCGAATGTTTAACTCACTGGCTTGTCCATGTGCAGTGGCTTGTTGATAGGCCCGGGTAAGTGGGGTGGATAATTCACCTTAACTGCCGCTGAAGTGTTGCTTCGCTTTGTCCGTCATAACGCAGTTATGCGGCTGCGAAGCAACGCTTCAGCGGTAGCATAAAATCGGACAATTGTCCAGCCCGCTCCCGGATGTCCATTCAACGTCAAAATCAGCGGCGCGTTTTTATGCGTCCGCTGGATTTACTTGTTGTGCGGCGTCGCAGACTCATTGAGCAACCTTTTTGCCTGCGCAATTACAGTTCTCGGAAGCTCGATATTCAGAGGTTCTGTCACGCTCTTGAACAATTCGAGACTCCACGTCCACGTTTGATGATAGGCTGCACATAGTGCTCTTGGTTCTGCACTGCTTGTGCATGCCAGATAGCGATTATACGAGTCCTCCGAGATATCCTTTTCGAGCGCGCGTGAAGGTGTCGGCCAGTGGTCTGTTGCCCCTTCGTGGAGTCGAACCAGCTTGAGTAGGTTTTCATGTGCTTTGCTGAGCAAAGCCCAGGCGCGAGCGTACTCTCCCCGATTTAAAAGATTGGCCCCAAAGAGCATCAGGCTGATGAGGTTCAACACAAGCCCTTCCACCAGCGGCGCGCCTTCACGTATCGGGGGATCGCCCACGAGAGCGCTTGCATACCTTGACAACTCTCCTGATCGGTCCAACAAAACAGCCGCCTCAAGCGAGGGAAACCACCCATAGCCTTGCCAAGTGGAAATGACCGGTATGTCCGATTTTCGCATGAAATGGAATTCACCGCGAATGCCGTTTTCAAAAAGTGCGGTGTGGTGGCCGAAGTCGTCCGGAAAGTAAGCAGCAACCGGACTTACGGCATTAAGCCACGAGCGCTGATCGAAATTTTCAAAATGGTCATCCTGGATGAACACTGCGAATTCGATATCAGAGAACTCGTCACCCTCTCCGATAGCAAATGAGCCGAACATCAATGTCGCGATTATTCGTGCATCCTCATGACAACCTTCCTTGAAGAGTTCTATCATTTTCAGTTGAAGCATAGAAATATCCTTTTATTGAAGCCACAGATTATGAGGAAAGGTATACGCAGATTTTTGTTTTTTTCGTAAGCACAACGCTTCACATAAGCCGCGTGAGGAACGAACGTCGGGCGAACGAAGTGAGCGTACTTAATGTGTTTGTTAGGCATTTCTAGCCGCACCATCTACCAGTTCTTTGAAGTCACTTTCTTTCAAAATTCTGATTTGAACACCGCTAGCTATGAGCTTTTCCGCCTTGATATGTTTTGAGCTTTTATCTTTGCCTGCAAGTCTTGATGCATCTTGATCACCAACTACCAAATAGTCAATTTTCTTGCTAACCGTTGGGGCTACTGAGCACCCAATACTCGCCGCCATAGCGGCAGCATCTTTACGCGGAATTGAAAGCGCCCCAGTGAATACGACGGATTGGCCGTATAGCTCACCCTCTGGATTCCCCTCCAAAGCAACTTTTCCACCCGATGAGGATAATCCAGATATTGGCTGCCCAACCCGTGTCAGCCACCCTTCGAGCGTTAGCCCAGCCTTCTCGACAGCAGCGTGAACGATTGCGCCGCATGCCTTGGCATCCTCAAGAGCGTCATGATGCTTAAACTCAAATCCGATTATTTTGCAAACGTTGGCAAGTCCGTAACCCTTCCAGGCGCACTCCTCCCAGGCACGCCGAGCAATACGCGCTGAATCGAGCCATACAACATCGATGGGGTCGAGCGAATGCTTTCGGATGGCTTTATCCATAGAAATTCGATCGAAGTGCGTATGGCTAACGCATATTTTCCCTGACAACAGAGACCTAATCTCATGATAGATTTCTTCAAATGAAGGCGCAGATGAAACACTCGTCTCGTTAATTCCATGTACGCTCACATTGATTGGATCAAAGTAGTCTCTAGGATTTACAAGGGATGACCATTCACGCTCAAGCTGGCCATTATTGAAGCAAGCTATACCAATCTGACAAATTGAGGCCATATCTGGGTTTGCAGTTTCAACGTCAATAGATACAAATTCCATGCTCGATCCTTATGCCTAATGTTTAACTCACTGGCTTGTCCATGTGCAGTGGCTTGTTGATAGGCCCGGGTAAGTGGGGTGGATAATTCACCTTAACTGCCGCTGAAGTGTTGCTTCGCTTTGTCCGTCATAACGCAGTTATGCGGCTGCGAAGCAACGCTTCAGCGGTAGCATAAAATCGGACAATTGTCCAGCCCGCTCCCGGATGTCCATTCAATGTTTAACTCACTGGCTTGTCCATGTGCAGTGGCTTGTTGATAGGCCCGGGTAAGTGGGGTGGATAATTCACCTTAACTGCCGCTGAAGTGTTGCTTCGCTTTGTCCGTCATAACGCAGTTATGCGGCTGCGAAGCAACGCTTCAGCGGTAGCATAAAATCGGACAATTGTCCAGCCCGCTCCCGGATGTCCATTCAACGCCGCTAATCAGCCGCGCGGCTTTTTGCGTCGGCTGAAAGAGCCTTGTTGGGCCTATTATTCGATTGTTGCCAGATATTTATTTAGATATTCTGTACTGGCCTTGTCACATTCCCTAATTAACTTATTTGCCATAAATTCAGCTGAACCGCTATCACTCGTTGCATAAAATAGCGTCACATTTTTAGGAAGAAACATTGTTTCAAAGAATGGAATAGTTCTTTGATTAATACCTTTAATCAATTCGAAATCTGTGTCGGTAATAATACCGATAGACTTGTCATTATGATCTGGATTTGTTTCACAAAAATGGTACATAACTTTGCCAATTCCAAACAATTCAGGGTTGCCAGGAGGATTTATCTCAATTATCTGGCGCATTGGCCCTGACTGAAAGTGGCAAGCCTCGTCGGTAACAATATTGAGCGTGGCTTCGAGGGCAGTAGTTGCAGCAACTATCCCTTTTCGGGGAACCTTTTTATAATTTGTGTCTGCAGCTAATAAAACATCGCAATTTGCCATAGCTCGGTGCATGTCTGCTACTGGATGTCCTGCTCCGAAGTAACAAGCGTTTAAAATTTTTTTCTTAGTTTTCTTCTTGTAATAAGTAATGATGTGGGCTTCAGATGGTTTAAGAATTTCTGGTCGCAAGTCTATTGGTGAGTCTCTTTTCCCAAAAACAAAAATTATTTGAGAGTTCATGTCCAGAAAAAGTTTTATAGCTTTTAATTTGTATGAGAACTTAAGGGTTATTTCAGTGTGTCTCGTATTTTTTTCTGGTTGTTTCGGCTGCTTGTTCGGTTTTACTTTCTCACCATCGAAGTTAATGAGCTTTTTCTTTATTCCATTAAGAGTTACCCTCAAAGAATTTCCAGCCTCCATGTCTCCTGGGAATTCATGAATAAAGTAATCACCAGGGGGAAGCCCGATAAGATCGGCGGGAGAATGTATTTTGAGAAAAGATTTCGATATTTGCATTAAACGCTCAATTCTTTCACAATCATTGGTGGTTGGGTCGTTAGGTTTGATTCTTATATACCCAACAAGATAATGAGCGGACCTGGATATCATGCTTGTTATCCGAATCCGTATAATTCCTTTATAAACAGCAACATGTCATGATTTCAAAGTCGTGTAAAGCCATTAAAAATCATTTTGATATATAGTTGACCGATCACTTATGGTATAAGTCCGGGGTTAGGCCCTGCACCTAAAAGCGAGGACTTGTATTCATAAGGCTCTGTTTTTCGGATATTCCCCCGGCACAAGATGTTGTGGTTGGAAAATATTTTAATTGACCGTCTGTAACTCAATTTTAACGGATATTTTATGGATTTTCACCGCAGCCAAGAGTCATCAATTCTTGCATTATTCATAACACAACCGATGATCAACAATTTAAACAGAATACTTAATACTTCCATTTGCTGATCAACGTTTGGATCATGAGCTCCACAAGATTAAAACCCCTGCTTTTTTCTATCGAATGCTTAGTTTATGTCAAAACTAAGCATTCGATTTAAAACCCTTGCCAGCCAAGGCTTTCTATCATCTGAAATTTAACCCTTGTAATTAAATCATTAGATAATAGTTTCAGTAGGTTGCATTGACGTCATATTTTTTAATATCCATAGTCTCTGTGTCTATCACCACATAGGTGAACGGATTTAGTTGCCCTGGCTGAATACAGATAGTTTCCCCAATGGTTGCTTTCCAGAGACCCGACATCTCAGGAGATTCATGGATATGACCGTGGAGGCTCATCAATGGTTGATATCGTTCTAAAAAATCATAAACAGCTTTGGAGCCTACTTGTTTCCCATTGGTGCAAACATCCAGACCTACAAAAGCAGGTGGAGCATGGATAACATAGATGGCCTTCTCCATGGAGTCCGGTAAAGGAAGATTTTTTAGTTCTTCTTCAATGGTTGGTAAACTTTGAGCATAAGTTTGCCAGTGCTCTATCTTTTTCCAGCCAGACAAGATTGATAGCAGGGCAGACCCGAATTGTCTTTCAAAAACAAATTTTTGATTATCCACTCGGCATCGGTCTTTCAATCGAAATGGATAATCTGGAACCCAGTTGATGCCAATAAATTCAAAGTTGTTGATTGAAGTTTTTTGTTGAGCAATATTATGGACCAACTCATACTTTTGGCAAACCTCGTTAAATAGTGGATCAAAGGCTATTAAGTCGTCATTACCCGGAAAGCAAAGATAATGCACGCCAATCTTGTCGAAGCTCTTCAAGTGATCCTGCAGATAGCCAACAATGAACTTGTCCTGGTCAAACAGACTTTTCCCGACCGGCAACATATCTCCACCGTTGATAACCATGGCTACACAATGTTTTTGAGCCTCAATTTGCAACTGATCGTACTTCCAGGATTTTCCATGTAAGTCAGATGTGTAGAGAATCTTCATATTTCTTATGTGTGACCCTTATTCTTCAATTAATCCCATTGCAACGGCGTCCTCAAATGGTATTCCACCCTTTATCTGATCTATCTGTGCAATCTGGAAGGGACGCTGCAATCATTTTTCTCCTGCCTATACAACCGACTGGAATCAGCTTTTGAGTGTTCAGTAACCCTAACCCCCTATTCTATGCAGTATCCTCACATGTGGAGAAAGCAGCCGATATTTTACTTGGGATACAGAGCATTTCATTTTAAAAGTGAATGTTGGGTGTTTGATAAACTATTCTTTCACTGATTTGTTACTCTTCTCAGAAGCAAGGGAAAACATTCCCATAATTTTGTTCAACCTATCGTCAGCAGACACCCTTTCAGCTTCAACGGCTGCTTTGATTTTTTCCTCATGTTCAATTCGTAGTTGATCGGTTTTCTGTATTGCAAGGGTCAACTGGCTTTGGATCTCCGCAATACGACTATCAGCAATTTCTTTTTGCCCCTGAACAGCGGTCTTGACTTTTTCTTCATATTCAACCCGCAATTGTTCGATTTCCTGTTTTGTACCAGATAGTTGTTTTTGAATTTTTATTTCACAATCCTTGTTCAGCTTGGATTCCAGGCCATGAATACGATTCTGGCAATCAAGCTCGAGGTCTTTCAAGGAAATTTGATAGTCTGTTTTAGCTTTCTCGTATTCGTTGGAAACCTTCTGCAGTTCTTCTTTCAGGGTATCAATGGTTTTCCGAAAAGCTATGTTTTCATCAGATACTCCGGCAAGTTTTTCGGTAAGGTCGGCAACTTTGGTTTCCAGTGCGTTTCTTTGATCTTCAAACCCTTGCTTAACAACGGCAAGGCTTTCAGCAGTTTCTTCAAGTCCTGCAATCTGTTTAAATAGAGCCTTATTCTCCTCTTGGAGGTTTTTAATCTGCTCAGCATCCATTTTAATATTGGCATTCAATTCCACAACTTTTTCTTGGGCCGCTTTTATGGCATCCCTTGCTTGCTCTTCTGCTGCTATTTTATCGGCCGCAGATAACTCAAGAAAAGCATTCGCAACCCTCTCCGCCTGGGCGAAGGCCTGCCGAACCTTAATTTGTTCCTTATATATAGGGGAGGCGGTATCCTCATCGATCTGAGTTTGAATATGAGTAGCTAAAAGCATTTCAACAAAATCTTGAGCAGTCCCACCAGCTGTATTCTGTAATTCCTTAAATTTTGACACTATTTGCGAATCAAGTTTGAGTCCCAACGTTTCTTTTGCCATATCGTCTCCTTTTATTGGTTAACCTTCAAACCTATAATTTCAATAGGTTAACCAAAATAACCGTTAACTTATAGTTAACCATAATCCTTTTCAGAATAGTTGTCAAATTAAAAATCAGTCTTCACGG